>CALVEW010000219.1 GCA_944326645.1 Candidatus Gastranaerophilales bacterium | reverse complement strand
CCCACCCCCTTTGCGGTGGCCAACGGCTTTTCCATCGCCTCCCCCCGGGCCTACGCCGATCTGCCGGCCACCCCGGTCTCCAGCGAATCGGACGTGGTGGTATTCCCCTCCACCTGTTCCCTCTCCCAGCCCTCCGTCTCGGTCAGCGGTCCGGACGGGTCGGGGTATGTGACCTACACCGTCACCTACACGGCAACCTACAAGTCCCATCTGGGCACTTCCCGCAGCGAGGCGTATTCCATCGACTTCAACACCTGGTTTCAGATCTATGACGTCTATGACTACTACACCGGCCGGAAGTACCTCACCGCCGATCTGGACGCCGGAGATGGGGCCGCCCGGGCCAGCGGCTCCGCCACGGTGGAGCACGGAGGAAAAACCTTTACCATCACCTATGAGACCAGCACCCGGAGCCTGGCCTCCGCCGGCAGCAACTGGGTGGAGAGTACCCAGCCGGACCTGACCTGGGAGATCTACTCCGACGCCGTCAGCCAGGTGACCACAACGGTCCGTGCCCCGGCGGACTATGACGGGATTCTCCTGGGACTGAACATTGTGGACACCCCCAGCGGGACCGGGACCGACACCAACACCGGAGCGTCGGCGGTCTACTGGAACACAGCCGTGGACAACCCCTCCCACTACACATTCATCCGCCTGAGCGCATCGTAATCTATGGGGAGAACCCCGTTTTCTCCCATACAATTCCAATGGGAGGGAGGGGGCGCAGGCACCGCCGGTCCCCTCTCCCTCAAAACCAATTAGAAAGGAGCAACCCAGCATGAACAAAGGAAAACAGCTCTCTTCTCTGGTCCTGGCCGCCGCCCTGATGTCCGGGCTGATGTGCCTCCCCGCGGGGGCGGTGGCGGGCCCCTCCATCGGGGTCAGCGGCGCCTCGAATCCCGCGGACGAGACGGCCAGCCAGGGCGCCCTGGCCGAGACAGGCGGGATGGTCACCCTCACCCGCCCCAGCGGCTCGGTGATCACCCTCACCTCGGCCTATCTGGGAGGAAGCGTCACCTTCCAAAATCCGTACTCCGGCGAGACGGTGGTTCTCAAGACCATTGTAGCCCGGCCGGGCTGCATCGGTTACGTCACCACCGCCGCGGGGGAGGTGTACACCGACGAGGACCGCCTGCTCTTTGATTCCATGACCACCGACGTGGGCCACATGCCCTGCAACTACTTCAGCGTAGATACCGAGGGAGTCATTGACATCCAGGGCATGAACGACAACGATCTGCTGGGCAACACCTATGCCCGGTTCGGTCCGAGGGAGGAACCCGACGTGGAGGGCGTCTGTCTCTTTATGACCAACTTCTACGCCGACGATGGCCGCTACTGGGTCACCACCCAGCCCGCTCTGGACCTGTTCACCCAGCTGACGGGCATTCCAGTGGTGGGAGGACCCGCCCAGGGGGAGCAGGAGAGCGCCCAGGAGCCCCCAGAGCAGACCCAGCAGGTGTTCTCCGATGTGCCTCCAGACGCCTGGTACGCCGAATATGTCCAGACGGTGTATGAGAAGGGCCTGTTCTCCGGCACCGGGGACGGCGTATTCTCCCCCGACGCCAATATGACCTACGCCCAGTTCCTGGTGGTCCTCAGCCAGTTCTCCGGGGAAGAAATTCCCGCCTCCGGCGGGGCCTGGTACCAGGGGTACGTGGACTGGGCTGGGGAGAAGGGCTTGATTCCCCAAGAAATTCAGGATGGCTTCGACCCCGACGCCCCCATCACCCGGCAGGATATGGCCGCCCTGTTCGGAACCTTCCTGAACGCCTACGGCCACGGGGATGAGACGGTAAACAGCGGTGCGGCCAGCTTCTCCGACGCCGGCGATATTGCGGATTACACCCAGGAGGGCGTGGCCCTGTGCTGGCGGCTGGGGATTATGGGGGGCAATGCCGACGGGACCTTCGCTCCCCAGGCCACGGCCACCCGGGCTCAGGTGGCCGTCACCATGGTACAAATGGCAGACATCATGGAAAGGTAAGGTGTTACATATGAAAGGCATGAAAAAATGGATCTCCCTCGCATTGTCCGCCGGCCTGATGGCCGGGATGCTCTGCACCGGCGCGCTGGCCTCGGAGGGACCCTGGGGCCACGGGGGTTCCAGCAGCTCCGTCACCCCCGAGGACGCCTCTCAGGGGACGGTAGCCCAGGTGGGAGACTCCGTCCAGGTGACCCTGAACGACGGCACGGTAGCCACGTTTACTTCCGCCCATCTCAATGGGACCATTACCTTTACAGAGTTCTTTTCCGGCGAGCCCGTGACCCTCAAAGTCATTTTGGTGGAGCCAGGCTGCATCGTCTACTCCACCTCCCCCTCGGGCAATGTGTATACCAGCGTGGATGAGGTATACGCCGCCAATGATGAGGGGGGCGCGGCGTCGGTATTCTGCCACCACTATGACCTGATGCAGGATGGGCGCGTAGAGCACAACATGAACGACATGTCTCTGCTGGGGAACGCCTATGTGAACTTCGGCCCGATTCCGGATTGGTGGGCGGATGACTATGTCACCTCTCTGAGCAGCTTCTTTGCGGAGGACGGCCAATACTGCCCTGTGACCCAGGAGGTGCTGGACCAGTTCTGCTCGCATCTGGGGATTGAAGTGGAGGGGGCCCCCGCCCAGGAGACGGAGGAGGAGACGGCCCAGCCCTCCGCCCAGGCGTTCTCCGACGTGCCCGCCGATGCCTGGTATGCCGAGTATGTCCAGACGGTGTATGAGAAGGGGCTGTTTTCCGGCACCGGGGACGGCGTATTCTCCCCCAATGCCAACATGACCTACGCCCAGTTCCTGGTGGTCCTCAGCCAGTTCTCCGGGGAGACCATTCCCGCCTCCGGCGGGGCCTGGTACCAGGGGTACGTGGACTGGGCGGGGGAGAAGGGCTTGATCCCCTCAGAAATTCAGTCCGGCTTTGACCCCGACGCCCCCATCACCCGTCAGGACATGGCTGCCCTGTTCGGAGCCTTCCTGAACGCCTACGACCACGGGGATGAGGCGGTGAACAGCGGCGCGGGCAGCTTCTCCGACGCCGACGGCATTGCGGATTACGCCCAGGAGGGCGTGGAGCTGTGCTGGCGGCTGGGGATCATGGGGGGCAACGCCGACGGCACCTTTGCCCCCCAGGCCACCGCCACCCGGGCTCAGGTGGCCGTCACCATGGTCCAGATGGCCCGGGTCATGGGGCGGTAACCCCGTCCAGCTCCAAAGGGAGGTGGGCGGTGCGCCCATAGAGGGGAAAACCCCGCCCGGCCTGAAAAAAACAAAAAATTTTTTAAAATGATAAAACCAAAGCGCTCTGAGACGGCACTAGATCACAGAACAACACAGGAAAGGAGCATTCCCATAAAAATCCGCAGACTTGTTTCCCTGATGATGGCCCTGATTCTGGCCATCGCCCTGGCCGTCCCCGCCTCGGCGGCGGAGCTGACCTACGATGTGCCCGGCGGCAAGCTCTACTTTGACGCCTCCACCGGGACGATTACCCGCAGCGACGACACAATTACCGAGGCAGACATCCCTGCCGAAATCAACGGCATCCCTGTCACAGCCATCGGAAGTGCCGCCTTTGCCCAGCGGTATGATCTGACCCGTGTAACGATTCCGGACACAGTAACCACCATTGGGAGAAGCGCTTTTTATGGGTGCAGAAGTCTTACCGGAATTGTTATCCCGGACAGTGTCACCTCCATTGATCAGGACGCGTTTCGGAACTGCACCGGTCTGACCCGTGCCACCTTGGGAGGCGGTATGCGGTCTGTTCCCCGGGCCATGTTTTACGGCTGCAGCTCTCTGACCAGCATCATCATTCCGGAGAACATCACCTCCATCGGGTATGACGCGTTTTCGGGCTCCGGACTGACCAGCGTCACCATCCCCAGCAGCGTCACCACCATCAGCAACTCCGCTTTTTCCAGCTGCCGGAGCCTGAGAAGCGCGTACATCCCCGACAGCGTCACTTCCATTGGAAACTGGGCACTTGCCTATAACGACAGCCTGACCGACGTTCGTCTGTCCAACAGCCTGACCAAAATCCCCGACCGCCTGTTTGAGAGCTGTGACAGTTTGGAGACGTGCACCATCCCCAACGGAGTTACCTACTTGGGGGACGCCTTCCGGTTCTGCAGCGGTTTGAAGAGCGTCACCATCCCCGCCACCGTCACTGCCATTGACAGCGGCACATTTTACGGCTGTGACAGCCTGACCGACGTGTACTACGGAAGCGACGCGGCCCACTGGAGCCAGGTAGAGGTGGGCGACCTGAACGATGGACTAGACCAGGCTACCATCCACTTCAGCGGGCCCGTGGCCGGCTTCTCCGACGTGACCACCGGCGACTACTACGCCGACGCGGTGCAGTGGGCGGTCAACCACGGCGTCACCGGCGGCACCAGCGCCACCACCTTCTCTCCTGCCGCCGCAGTGACCCGGGGACAGGCGGTGACCTTCCTGTGGCGGGCCGCCGGGTCGCCGGAGCCCTCCTCCTCCGCCTCCCCCTTCACCGACGTATCCAGCGCCGACTACTACTATAAGCCGGTGCTCTGGGCCTCCGAGCAGGGCATCACCGGCGGCATCGGCAACAACCAGATCGGCCCCAACGTCAACCTGGCCTATGACCAGATTTTCACCATGCTCCGGGCCGCCGCCGGTCAGAGCGCGGCAAGCAGCGACTGGTCCGCCGCCGCGGTGAGCTGGGCTCAGGAGAGCGGGCTCACCGACGGCCTGAGCTTCTCCGCCAAGGCCGACTGCCCCCGCTCGGATGTGATCTACTGCCTGTGGAAGCAGATGGCTTAACGGCGTCCCGCCGGTGCACGCAAAAAAGAAAAGAGGTATCACGGCTATGAAGCGATTTGTGAAGCGTCTCTCCGCGCTGCTGCTGGCCGCCGTCCTGACGGTGGGAATGATTCCCGCCGCCCAGGCGGCCGGCGGCGTGGGACTCAATGGCATTCAGGGGACGGAACTGAATCTGGATCCCTATGACGCCACGATCAACTTTTCCAATGTGCGCAATTCCGCCGTGTTCTCCTGGCCGTCTCAGGGGAACGTGCTGGTGTACGGCGGCGCCACCTACACGCCTACGCTGAAAAAGATGATGCTGCGGCTGGACGGTATGGTGATTCCGGCCAACCTGGTGGTGGATTTCTACTACAAATGTTCCGTCACCAACAATGCCACCTACCCCTATGGCTACACCTTTATTGCCCAGTACGATACCCGGGACGGAAACCCGGTGACCGTGGACGCCCAGGACCTCCTGTATGAGCTGGACCAGGCCTTTGGAACCAGCATGGCCGACGCCGGCACCACGACCGGCGTCTCCTTCCAGGGGCTCACCGACGTGCGGGCCTCGGATTACTACGCCGAGGCGGTGGCCTGGGCCCTGGAGGAGGGGGTCACCAGCGGCACCAGCTCTACCACCTTCTCCCCCGCAGCCACGGTGACCCGAGGACAGGCGGTGACCTTCCTGTGGCGGGCCGCCGGGTCGCCGGAGCCCTCCTCTAAGGCTTCCACCTTCACTGACG
>CALVEW010000218.1 GCA_944326645.1 Candidatus Gastranaerophilales bacterium | reverse complement strand
CTCCGGGTCCGCCTCCCCCTGTGCGACCTGATATGGGCGGAGGGCGCCCGGCGGGGCTGCCTGGTCCACAGCTCCCACGAGTGCATTTCAAATCGGGAGTCCCTCTCCGCCCTGGAGGCGCGCCTGCCCGGGGTCCTCTTTTTCCGCTGCCAGCGCAGCTTCCTGGTAAATCTCACCCACGTACAGGCGCTGGACAGCCAGGGGCTCCACATGTCCGACGGAGCGGTGATTCCTCTGAGCCGGAACAGCCGGGGGGCGGCGGTCCAGGCCTATCAGCGGGTGCGCCGCCTGATGGAGGAGGGCCCCGCTCCAGAAGAAGAGGAGGGAAACGTCCATGACTGAGCTTCGGATGGCGGTGTGTGACGATCTGGAGGAGGAGCGGGTCCAGCTGGCCCGCATGGTCCGCTCCTATGCCCAGCGGCGGGGGCTGTCCATGGAGCTGCGCCTGTTTGCCAGCGGGAACGAGCTACTGGACGCCGCCCGGCGGCCGGACTTCTGCCATGTCCTGTTTCTGGACATCTTCATGCCCGGGCTGTCCGGGCTGGACGCCGCCCGGCAGCTCCGGGCCGCCGGGTGCATGGCGTCCATCGTCTTCGCCACCACCAGCCAGGATTACGGGGTGATGAGCTTTGACGTGCAGGCCGCCGACTACCTGGTTAAGCCCTTCCGGCAGGAGGACGTGGACCGGACCCTGGACTGGTGCCTGGAGCACATGCCCGAGTCCCTGCGGGTCCTGTCCGTCTATGCCCAGGGGGAGTGGCAGGAACTCCCCCTGACCTCCATCTCCTACATCGAGGTGCTGGGCCACCAGTGCCACATCCACACCAGCCGCCGGACCCTGGTGGTCCGCCGCGGCCTGGACGACCTGGAGAGCGCCATCGACAGCCGGGATTTTCTCCGCTGCCACCGCAGCTTTCTAGTCAACCTGAACTGTGTCGAGAGCATCCAGGGCAGCGACTTCCACATGTCGGACGGCCCTCTGGTCCCCATCAGCTCCGCCAATTTGGCCAAGGTCCGCAACGCCTTCACGGACTGGGTCTATATGAATGCGTGGAAAAAGAAATCATAGCCGCCGCACTGCCGGTGGTTTGCGACTGGAAATGAACACATCCACCAGCTTCGCTGGTGGATGTGTTCATTTCCGCGCTTCCACGGCGGTCTTCTGCTGTTTTACTTTTCCTACTTCCTGGCGAACTCCACCGCCAGGGGGTATTTCTGCTCGATGACTTCATAGAGCACGCTCAGAATCAGGATCACCCGCTCCGCCAGCTCGTCCAGCTCCTCCGTGCCGTTGAGCACGATGCCGTACTTGTGGTAGAGCTGGTTGCCCTCTTCAAAGATGCCGAACGCCCCCAGAGGGCACAGGAAATTCCACTGCGCCAGCGTCTGCGCCAGCTGTCCGTGATCCACGTCCAATTCCATCACCATGGTGGTGTAGAATTGAAGCAGATCCGTCTCCTCATCGATGGAGGCCGCCATCAGCTCCAGCAGCACCGCGTCGCCCTCGTCCGTGATGGGGACCAGGACCCGCATGGTATCCCCCACCTGGGGGGCTCCGGCCCCCGCCGCCGCCGCCGTCTGCATGCCCATGCCGTTCAGCTTCTGCTCCAGAATCTGGAACAACTCCTTCTGTCTGACCAAATCCATAACCGACTCTCCTTAATCTTCTGCCGATCGGGGCGGCGCGCCCCGCTGTCCATTATGCCGCTTTCCTCTTGTTCTTAAACGGGTTGTGGCCGCGGGATTCCTTGGTAGCCTTCATCTGCTCCTGCCAGGGGGTGTTGCTGTCCATGCCCAGCTTCTCCGCGATGCCCTGGAGACTGTAGCCGCTTCCGGTCTTGCTGAGCCCCAGTTCCTTCACAATGGACTCCGCTTCTTCGTCGCCGCCGTTGGCCCGCCGGTACAGCTCCGCCGCCCGGCGCATGGTGATGTGCTGGAAGGCCTCTTTCCGCTTGCCGGAGGAGAAGCCCATGGACTTGAGCACGATGTGCTTGGCCTCCTTCTCTGTGATGGAGTCGTCCTGAGCCATCAGAGCCTTGATCTTCTCGTCCAGGCCAATCTCCTCGTTCACCGTGTCGGTGCGGACGCCCTTCCTCATCTTGTCCACCACAACGCCGCCGACCAAATCCGCAGCCGTTCCAAGTCCGGACACGATCGTTCCGCCAATCGCTGTGACGCCGCCCAGGGTCATGGCGTTGCCGACAACATTGAGCGCGCCGGAGCCCGCCTTGAGGCCGCCCTCCACCGCATTGGCCTTGGCCATACCGCTGGCCTGCTTAAAGGTGCGGTACATCCGCTCCTGGTCCCGGGTGCGCTGGGCGCCGTTCTTTTGCGCATCATCCATGGCCTTGATCCGATCATCCATCTTTTTCTTCGTTCTGATGGCGGAACCCAGCTGGATGCCGCCGCCGATGGCCTTCATCCCGCCGCTGGCGATGCCTAAGCCCGGGATGACCTGCTGGCCGATGGGGCCCACCATATCGGTAGCCGCGGAGCCGTAGCCGATCACCTTGGACAATCCGGTTCCGACATCCGCAATATTGCTCATGGTGTAGAAGCTGTGGGTGGCCGCTCCGGCGTCGTCGCCCTTCTTGCGCTGGCTGTGGGCCTTCATGATATTTCCGCCGGCCTCCAGGCCGGCCGCCCCCATCTGGATGAGGCCGCTGCTGACGCCGAAGGCCCGCTCTCCGGCAGTGAGATTCCCAACATCCTGCTGGTCCTTGAGGGTCTGCTCAAACGCCTTGTACTCACTGTCGTCTTTGGTTTGGCCCGCTTTCGCCAGGTACTGCTGCATATCGCTCTCGATCTGCGGAACGCTCTCCCGCGCCCTGGCCACATTGGTCAGGTTATCCGCGCCCAGGCCGATTCCCGTGCTGCCCACAGACGCAAACGTCTTAGGTTTGCCGTGGAACACGTCGTCCTGGAGCACGGAAGATGTACCGGTGTACCCCTCCGCTTCCGCGCTGCGGGCTTTCTCCAGGGCCGCCTTCTCGTTGACCTCCTCCGAGGCCGCTGTCTCCTCCGGATTGGCCGGGTCAGACGACAGGCCTCCGGAGGCCCCTCCCGCGAGACCGGCCACTTGCGTGATTCCCGACGCGGCACCCAACAGTTCCGGAATGGCCGAGTCGTCCTCCCCGACCACCGGCTCTTCAAAGAAGGACGCACTCTCTTCCTCGCCTGCAACGCCGGCCTCCGCCTCACGCTTGTCCCGTTCCACGGACGTGGCGATGCCGGGCCCCTCCATCAGCTCCATGGGGTCAAAA
>CALVEW010000217.1 GCA_944326645.1 Candidatus Gastranaerophilales bacterium | reverse complement strand
AATTGAAGTTAAAGTTCTTGAAGCAGATCCTAAGAAAAACAAACTTATCTTATCTCAACGTCAAGCAGTTGCAGAACAAAGAGATCAAGTTGTTGATAACGTTTTAGCTTCTTTAGAAGAAGAATCAATCGTTAAAGGTACTGTTGTAAGAATTACTGACTTTGGTGCATTCGTTGACATCAACGGTATTGATGGTTTATTACCAATCTCTGAAATTTCTTGGCAAAGAATTAAACATCCTTCAGATGTTATTACTCTAGGCGACGAAATCGAAGTTAAAATTATTAAAATCGATACAGAATTAAAGAGAATTTCTTTAAGCTTAAAGAGAATGGGTGAAAATCCTTGGCAACAAATCGAAGGACAATTCGAAGAAGGTCAAGTAGTTAAAGGAACTGTTAATAAAATCACTACATTTGGTGCATTCATCAACATATTCCCAGGTGTTGAAGCTTTATTACCAGTATCTGAAATGAGCAACGAAAACGTTAACCCATTCAACATGTTCAAAGTTGGCGATGAAATCGAAGTTCTTATCAAAAGATTCACTCCAAAAGAACACAGAATTGCTCTTAGCACAAAAGATATTCCTAACGCATAGGATTATTTAAATATAAAAAAAGAACCATTCTTATTAATCTAAGGATGGTTCTTTTTATTTTTTATTATTTTCTCTGTCAGAATCTGCCATTTCGCTATAAGCATCGTATTCGAGAGCACTTTTCATCATCTCTAAATCAAAGTCCGTATCTTTATCATTTAACCCGACATAAGCAACTTCATCTCTTGTACCCTCAGCTCCCCGAGATGCAGACATTTTAGCTGCGGAACCTTGTTGCGTTGATAGAGCTGCATTATGCTGCTGACCTATTGAAAATCTTTGACGTATTGCAGATATTACTGACAACTTAATTCTCCTCTAGAGTATACTTTAAAGCTCATGAATATAAAGTTTTTTAGAATAAGTTAATTTCAGAAAATAAAAAAAATGAAACATTTGTTACAATTGGTTACGAAACAAATAGTATGATATAATCACTATTATGAAGAGAATAGCAAAATTTTTATTAATAGTTTTATTTTTAGCTTGTAATAGCGTATTTGCAGCCGATTATAGAGTATTAGTTGTATCTGATAACCTTGCAAGTAAACCTTGCCTTGATACTTTTGTATATGAAGAATCTGCAGAATTTTTTGCAAATCAAGTAATTAACAGACTAAATTTATCAGGAACTGTTGAAGCTCCAACTATTTCTGAAGTTAGAGAAAAATTAAAAAGAAACGAAAGATTATATCTTGAAACCAGAGAATCATTATTAAGGTTTAAAAAAGAATATAACATTAATTATATGACTGTGGGTAAATTAGCAAAAATGTATGGCGTTAATAAGGTTTTATTATTAACAACAACAGCTGATGCCCAAAATTATTTTATCAGAAGAACTTTTTGGGACTTCTTAAATATTCCGGGAGCAACAGTAATTGATCCTGCAATTAAATTATCAACTTATGCAGTATTAATAGACACAGATAGAATGGTCAATATTTGGGAAGATACATTCTATAAAACAATAAGCTCATGTGAAGCAAGAATGGTAACAACAAATTTACAACCGCAAACAGAACAGTTAGAAAAAGTTAGAGATTATTCAAGAATGCTAGGACCACAAATTGCACACCATGTTCAGGCAAGTATTGTTCCTGCAGTTACCTTAACAAGAGAAAATGAAATTACATACGGACCAAAAGATTTTGATAATGTATTTACAAAGAAATTCAGATGGTATAAGCATGGTGCAAAGGAAATTGCCAAAGAAACAGAAAACAAATATAATGACCACGTGGAAAGCCAACGAGCAAGAGGAGTTGAACCACTAGCAGACAAATTCAGACGTTGGAAATTAGAATTTAAACAAAGACAAGAAGCTAAAAAATTAGAAAAAGCTCGCTTAAGATTAGAAGAAGAGCAACAAAAACATATTCAAAATATAAATAATACACAAACACAAAACCCAAAAGTAGAAGAAAAAGATTCAAACATTATTGAAATAAAAGATGTACAAAAAATAGAAGAAAAAAAAGAAAAAGTTGAAACAAAAATAAAACAAGAAAAACAAGAAGAACCAAAAATTTTAAATATAACAAAAGAAGAACACATAACACCAGAGGTTGAAGAAGATAAGGTATATGAGAACCAAATCAAGTATTATCAACCCAAACAGCGTATAAGACCTGAGGCAAAAAATACAACTATTAACGATATTTAACAAAGTAGTTGACGTAGAAATATGTTCTTGGTACACTTGATTTTGCTAGCAGAAATGAAAACTGAATAAACAATAATTTGCGCTTGTAGCTCAGCCCGTAGTGAGCAATCAGCGAACGGTAGTTAAAATATTCTACCTGATGAGCTACAGGAAATGACAATTAAATAAATTTTAATTTGCGCTTGTAGCTCAGCAGGTAGAGCACTCCCCTTTTAAGGGATAGGTCGCGCGTTCGAATCGCGCCAAGC
>CALVEW010000216.1 GCA_944326645.1 Candidatus Gastranaerophilales bacterium | reverse complement strand
TAATGCTTCAATGGTTGCATCTTCTGCGTACTTCTTTGACAATACATTTGATGATGTTGATGTTGAAGCTTTCTCTCGTTGTAAGAATTAGGAAAAACAAGAGTAAATATATTAATCTAGATTATTATAGCTTGTGATATAATAAATATTGCTATGAAAAAGATTTTTATTATTTTAATATTTTTTGTTCTTAATTTAAGCATACAAACATTCGCAAATACAACTTACGATAAATCAATAAAATTAGGTGATAAAGCTTTTGATAATAAAAATTTTGATAAAGCATTATCTCATTATAGTTATGCTATTAAACTTGAACCTAAAAAAGCTAATGCATATATAAATCGTTCAATCGTTTATTCTTTTAAAGATGAACATTCAAATGCAATTGATGACTTAACATTAGCAATTAAATATGCCCCAAACAATCAATATGCATATAATAATCGTGCATTAGAATATTTAACAACAAATAAATATAAAAAAGCTATTAGAGATTTTACCAAAGCAATTAAAATAAACCCCAAAGATGCCGACTATTATGCAAATAGAGCTTTATGTTATTTTTATATAAATAATAAAAAATTAGCCAAAGAAGATTTTGATAAAGCTTTTTCTATTGATAAAAATAATGAAATTGCTATAATGAATTTTGCACGAACTTTAGAACTTAGTCATAGATATAAAGAAACTATTGAAGTTTATTCATATCCTGCAAATAAATGCCACAATAGAAATGCTAAAATATATATGGAAAGATGCAAAGATAAATTAATATTGCAAGAAATGGGATATAATAACATTTGGATTGATTATATATATGAAACTCAAACCAAAATTCTTTCAAATTGGAAACCTCCATTTAGTAAAGAATCTTACTTTGCAATTGCATATATTACAGTTGATCCTAATGGAACTCTTCTTAATATAGACCTTTCGAAAAATACAAACACAAATAAAGGAGATGAAGCAATAATTAAAGCAATTTTTTCATCTACACCTTTTTATGAAATACCACACGGTCTAAAGAAAAAAAATATAACAATGATTATACCTTTTTATTATAAAAACTCAAAATAAAAGAAAAGAGGAATCATATGAATAAACTTAAATCTTTATATAAAACAATTATATCAATGCCTGTATTTTTAGCAATTATTACTTTAATATTTTCTATAATAATTAAATCTTCATTACATGAAATTACAATATATAGAGAAATTATTGCAATATCATTCGTTACTATATTAAGCACTTTATGTTTAAATAATAGGTTCAATAAAAAATTTCAAATAGAATTTATAATATCATATACCACTATTTTTTTATTAAGAGATTTAATAATCCTATTATTAATAGCAATTACACCTTTTGGTATGGCAGAATTAATACTAAAAGCTAATAAAATAATAATACTCTTAATTGGTAAAATTTTTCTTAGGATTTTTATTTCTTTTACGATTCTAAATTTATTTAATATGTTAACTTTAAAATTAACTAAATTAGTTGATATTAAAACAATATCTAAAAAACTAAAAGATATAATACAAAAACCTATAACAATAATATGCACAACAATTATTATTTTGTTTTCTCTAATATGGTTTGGACATAATACTGTTAATGGAAAATTTGAAAAATTAGCACAGATAGAAGCAAACATTTTTACTTCAAATATTATTGTACTAAATAATAATAAATTATTTGTTACAGATATAAACCATAATAAACAAATAGAATATTATATCTATAATCCTTTTACAAAACAAAAAGAAGTCACAGGTATTATTGAAAACCCAAGATACTCTGATATTCAAACAAAAGCATTAAAAAATGGGAATGTTTTTATAATAGGTGCTAATTATCCAAATCAAAATAAAAATTTGAGAGGTATTATCTATAATCCATCAAATAATACAACTAAATTAACTTCAATAATTCCGAATCCAAATTATACAGGTTCAATTTTAGAATTACCTGACAATAAATTATTCATTACCGGAGGAGAAGGAGAATGTAAAGCAGTTCAATTATATGATATAAAAAATAATACTTTTCAAAAATTACCTGATATGAATAATTTTCATCGTTCCCATTCTTCATTTCTATTGAAAAATAATAAAATATTATTAATCGGGGGAGATTCTAAAGAGCCTGAAATTTATGATTTACAAAACAAAAAATCAACAAATATTGATATCGGATTTAGTACTACCTCACATGATATTAATTCAAAAGCGTTTTTACTTAAAAATGGTAAAATATTTATTCTATGTACCAGAAAATACTTAGAAGATGATGGATATGGAACGGAATGTTATGATTTTCTTAATAAAGAAACTTATTATCCATTCACTTATATTGGAATTTTTGATCCTAATACGAATAAAATTCAAGACCTCCAATGTGGTAGTAAAAAACACAAAATGGACGCATATAATATTACCCAATTAAAAGATGGCAGAATTCTTATTACAGGAGGAAGAATTGGCAGAGGGACTAATATGGGGTATAAAGTATTAAATACAGCTCCAATATATG
>CALVEW010000215.1 GCA_944326645.1 Candidatus Gastranaerophilales bacterium | reverse complement strand
TAGTTAAAAGTATGAAAGTTCTAACAACAAAGAGTAATAATAATAATGTAAGAAGTTTGAAATAAAAAATTAAATTTGAAAGGAGTTTATTATGAAATTTTTAATTAGAAAAACACCGGACAGATTTATTAAATCCGTTAACGATGAAATTAGTTCAATACTAAGCAGAAATATGGATGGCTTATTCCCTGACTATGGATTTCCTGAAGAAGACAAACTTGCAATGCCTATTGAACTCAAAGAAAAAGATAAAGAATACACAGTCAAAGCTGAATTACCTGGCGTAAAAAAAGAAGATCTTGATATTGATATGGAAGATAACTATATTACAATAAATGCTAAAAAACAAGAAGAACACGATGAAGAAAATGATGGATATAAGAAATCAGAATTCAGCTACGGAGAATTTGCAAGAACAATTTACTTCCCGCAAGAAATTGATATTAATAATACTAAAGCAAAACTAGAACATGGAGTATTAAAAATTACAGCTCCGAAAAAAATAATAGAAAAAAATAATAAGAAAAAACTTTCAGTTGAATAAATTAAAAACCGGTTCATAAAGAACCGGTTTTATTTTTTATCTTTATTTGAACGTTCTCTTAACGATATTCTAATTGGTGTACCAAAGAAACCAAATGCTTCTCTTAATTTATTTTCAATATATCTCTTATAATGATCTTTCATTAATGTTGCATTATTCGCAAACAAAACAAATGTAGGTGGTTGAACCCCAACTTGGGTTGTGTATAAAATTCTTAATCGCTTATTCTTAACACTTTGAGGTGGATTCATTACATAAGCTTCATTTATTACTTTATTTAATAATCCTGTAGAAACACGTTTTGTACATTGTTCATATACTTCATTAGTTTTAGTAAATATTTGATTTAATCTTTGATGAGTTAATGCACTTACGTATATTTTAGGAACATAATCTAAAAATGGAATTTCATTTATTAATTCTTTCTCAAATTTATTTATTGTATTTGATTTTTTATTCTCTATCAAATCCCATTTATTGATTGCAATAATCATACCCTTTCCTGCCTCAGTAATGATTGAAGCAATCTTTTTATCTTGATCAGATATTCCCTCGGTTGCATCAATTACTAATAATGCAACATCACACTCTCTTATTGATTTTATTGCTCTATCTACTGCAAATTTTTCAACCCCGTATGTTACTTTTGCTTTTTTACGAATACCTGCAGTATCGATAATTATAAATTCTTGACCCTCAAAAGTTAAACGACTATCAATACTATCCCTTGTTGTTCCTGATACATCAGATACTATAACCCTTTTTTCTCCTAAAAGAGAATTAACTATAGAAGACTTACCAGCATTTGGACGACCAACTATTGCTATTTTTATAGTTTTATCCTCTTCTTCCACATCGTCTATTGTCGAAAAACCTTCAGTAACCAAATCCAACAAATCACCTACACCACCTGAACCGTGTAATGCAGACATTCCAACAGGATCACCCAAGGCTAAAGAATAAAAATCTGCAGTCATTAATGATGCATTATAAGAATCAATCTTATTAACAGCTAAAAATACAGGTTTTCCTGACTGTCTTAAAACATTAGCTATATCATAATCTATAGGATTTATTCCATCTTTACCGTCTACAATAAAAATAATTCTATCTGCTTCATTACAAGCAATTTTCGCTTGATCATAAATAGAAATCATTATATCATCTTCATCACCTGGTATAATCCCTCCGGTATCAATTACAGTAAAAGGCTTTCCTAGCCACTCTACATCAAAATAAATTCTATCACGAGTAACTCCTGGCAAATCATCAACTATTGATTGTCGATTACCAATTAAACGATTTACAAATGTTGACTTACCAACATTCGGCCTTCCTACTATTGCTACTACAGGTTTTCTATTCATAAAATGATTATAACATAAATAAAATGTAAACTTATGTAACAAATATTATATTTTATCTAAAGATTCTCTTTAAAATGCCGTAACTATTTATATAAGGAAAAGGAGTCAAAAATGGGTTTATCAGCTTCACAAGCTAGATTATTAAATTTAACAGCTCGAATGCATGATATCGAGTATAAAGCTCAAAACCTTGAAGCTCAAAAGCTTCAAATGGCTAATGACTCCAATAAAGTTTATGCAGAATACGAAGAAGCTCTTAATGCAACAAAAATTCAACAAAAAAGTATTGCAGCTGATGGTAGTATTAGCTTTGTAGATATTGCATTTTCTGATATAAACGGATACAGACTTAAAGTTTGTAATGTTGAAACTGGTGTTTGGACTGACAATGTTGATCCAACGGATCTTGATGAAATTAGAACAGCATCTGGCTGTGGAGAATTACAAAACACCAATGAAACTTTATCAAATATGATTGCTTCCGGATTTATAGTTTTCCAAAAACCTGCCACAGATAGTAATGGTAATCCAATTACTGATGAAGCTGGGAACACTATTTGGGAAGAAACTAACGTTGCGACAAACACAAACTTCCAAGAAGTTTCTGATGAAGTTGATTTGAAAAAAGCTGAAGCTAAATATGAAGCTGATATGCGTAAAATTA
>CALVEW010000214.1 GCA_944326645.1 Candidatus Gastranaerophilales bacterium | reverse complement strand
TCTTCACGGAAGAACAGGAGAAATTGCTTCAAGCATGTTAACAGAATACTCTGTATTAGCAAGTGATTTGTTAAAATATATCCCACTTGCAATAGTTGATATTTTATCAAGATAAAATAATCATTTTAATTAGATGTAAATTTATGTGTAACATTTTACATTATTTTTTTACATTCTGTATAATTAATTTATGATTAATTCTCACCATTTAACCCAAAAATTAATAAATAATTTAGGCAAATTTTCATTAAGTTCATCTGATAAATTGGTCTTGATATATTTGGTAAGCTGTTACAACCCTAAAAAGGAATATGTTTTTCCAAAACAATCAACAATAATAGAAAAAACCGGAGTATCACAAAGTGTAGTTACTGAATCAATCGCAAAACTAAAAAAATTAAATTTAATTACTATTACCCGCAAATTTACCAATTTATATAAATTAAATTTACCAATTCTTTGCGAATATCTAAATATTAATTACCTAAATCCGGCAGTAAATTGCCGAAATTCGGGATTAGAATTGCCGGATTCCGGCACTTCCAATATAACAGATAAAGAACATATAAAAGAACAAGGTTTTAATAAAAAAATTTTTGATAAAAAAATATCCGTTCCAATTATGAATAGTCCAAGTGTAGACAAAACTAAAGAGCTCTTACAAGAGTATAAAGATATGCAGCTAACATCTGATTATACTAATTGGGATAGGGATACGGCAGTTAATCATCTAAGGAGAGGTATCCCCCGCGCGTTTTTAAAAAGAAGTGTTGTAGCAAAATATCTTATAAAAAAATTCAATATTGATGAAGCTGAATACCAAATTAATAACGAGAATATAGGTTAAATTAATATTTCCCCCTACTATTTTACCCTACCTCTATGAGAATAATTTGAATGTTCTATCAACATTGTCTTTTATTACGGTTTTTAGAGTATCCATTTCAGTATTAATAGCATTTCTTTCAGATTCAAGTGCTGCAAGGTCAGTATCGTATTTTTTATCTTTTGCATCAATTTTTCTCATATCTGATTCATATTTAGCTTCTGCTTTTTTGAGATTTGTTTCATCTTGGACTTCTTGTAAATTTGTATCTGTAGCTACATTTGTTTGATAAAATTCTCCTGTTGTATTATCTCTTTTAAATATTTGTAAGAAACCGAAATTAAGCATATTAGTAAACCAGTTTGAATCATTTTCGTGGCCTTCTGCAGGATTTTGGATATCTTGCCCTTCTATAAAATAGCCATTTTTTTGCATTTCATCAAACAAGGCTGCAGCTTCATCTGCACCGGCATTATCTATTTTAGTTGTTTGTTTTATGCTTGGTGGAGTTACTGTAATATTATTATTAATAGGAGTTGATGATGTATTAGTTGCAGTTAGTCCTGAACTGTTAAAATTATGTTCAGTATCAGAGCTATAGCAATTATCAATCGTTCCTGATGTTCCGGTATGAATAAATCCACTTATTATATAATTAGTATTTAAATCTCCAAATGCATTTGAATTAGAAACATTAGTACTTGTGTTTACACAACCGATAAATCCTGCGATATAATCTGTTATTGCTGTAACATCAGTATATGAATCACAATTATTGATATCACAATGACCACCTGTTGCACCAATAAATCCTGCAACTGTATGCGTTCCATTAGTTGCTCCTTCTCTTGTATTATTTACACTTCCGTATGAAGCACTATTTGAAATATTTGTATTAACACATGAACCAATGAAACCACCACTATCAACGTATCTTGTAATCTCACTTCCACTTAGAGTAATATCACAATTGGCAGTTGTATTTGAAATTGTACAATTATTTGTATTGCCTGCTATACCTCCGATAACACTCCAACCATTTAGTGAGCCGTTTGTAGAACAATTTGTAATTGTAACTCCCGATGCAGATCCGATTAAACCACCAACAAGTTCTGTTTCAGCATTTAGAGTAACGTCGACATTTGTACTACATTTATCCAATGTAATGTTTGAGCCTGAAGTGTATCCTATTAGCCCTCCTGTTGCTCCAACTGTTGATGTGACACTACCTGTAGCTTTAACATTATTAATGTTAGTATTACTTTCTACTTTGGTCGCAAGAAGTCCTTGACCTGTTGCATCTCCTTCAATGTTAAGATTACTAATTGTAGAGTTCGAAACACTTGAGAATAGTGCTTTGTCTAGTCCTTTGATAGTATATCCATTACCATCAAAATTACCTCCATTTAAATTTAAGGAAGTAAATGTTTTACCAGTTAGATCAATGTTTGACATTAACCTATAATTCCCGCCTGCAGTCATATTCATCAACTGCTCGGCAGTATAGATTTCAGTAACACCACCTACATTTTGGTTTGTTGGTGTTACCCTGTCAGTTTCTAGGGCAATAAAGTAATTTTTATTACCACCTGCGGTTACAAAATTATTAGCTGTTTCTTCCGAAACAATAATTTTGTCTATGCCGTCAAACCTAATCTGGTAACCGCTATCCAGCATATTCTGATAGGTTGCATCAACATAGCTTATGCTACCGTCATTCCCCATCTGTTTAAGCTGAATTTTTGTTGCGTTTAGGGCGTTTTCATATTCTTTGTACACGGCAGTAGACTCATTAGCCATTTGGAGCTTCTGAGC
>CALVEW010000213.1 GCA_944326645.1 Candidatus Gastranaerophilales bacterium | reverse complement strand
ATTGTCGGACTATTCAACCTTACAGCTGCAATCAACATTGCAGGAGTAATCTTGTCACAATTAGATAACAGTACTAAACCATCAAGTTGATGAGCTTCTGCAACTGTTTCTACACAATCTGCAATCAAATCTCTAGAAGGTAAAGAATACCTCATCCCCTTATGCCCCATAGCAAGCCCGTCGCAAACAGCAGGAGTCCCAAAAATAAATGCTTGACCACCTGCAGACTGAATTCCTTTTTCAATTTGGCGTTCCAAATCTCGCATTCCTACATGACCGGGAACAATATCAGAAAATGAACTTGCTATTCCGATAAATGGCTTATTAATATTCTTTTTACTAACACCTGTTGAATATAAAAGAGCTCTATGAGGAGCTCTTGAAATACCTTTTTTTATAGTATCACTTCGCATAAGTAAAATCACCTTTTCTAACTGATACAATATTATAATTATCATCCCACTCTATTTCACCATCTAATGAAATATTATGATAATCATAAACATTATTTATAAGTTGAACAGTAAATAAATCCTTTTGAGCAAGTCGCTTAATAACTTTGTCTAATAGAGTTGTACTACCTGCAATAGTTCCATCAGAAGATGTTGCCTTTACTCCATCATAATATATTTTTTCATCCGCAAAAATTGCAGCTTTTTTACCACTATCAGTAATAGGTAATGCATCACTTACTAAAATAATTCTATTTACAGGTTTTGCCTTAAAGACTAATTTTATTACCTCATCGCTTAAATGAACGCCATCTGCAATAATTTCTGTATAAATATTATCATTGATTAATGCTGCAAGTGCAGTTGAGTAACCTCTATGAGAAATTCCCTTCATAGCATTAAACAAATGGGTTACCCCATCACAACCATCAATATTTCCACCCAAACAATGCCCTGCTTGGATTTTAACATTCTTAGTTTTTAAATAATCCATTAAGCCTTCATCCAATTCAGGAGCTAATGTTACTATTTTAATAAAATCATCTTCAATTCTTTGATACTTATCAGCTGTTAACGGCTGAAAATGTTCATAATTATGGATGCCTTTTTTCTCTACATTTATAAATATACCTTCTAAATGTATTCCTAAGATATCTGCACAATCATCTCTTTTTTGCTGAGAAGCTTTCTTTATAACTTCAACTTGACGTCTTATATTTGCAAAAGAATCTGTAACAAGTGTAGGGAAATATCCTCCAATACCATGTTTTAGAAGTTCTTTTGAAGCAAATAACATTTCACCAACATTTGCTTTATTAAAATCAATACCAAATGCCCCGTGAATATGCTGTTCAACAATTAATCGTGTTTTCATAAAATATTTATACTCCAAACACTTTTCTTGCTTCTTCTCTATCATCGAAATGAATAGTTTTATCTGCAAGAATTTGATAATCTTCGTGTCCTTTTCCTGCTATTACAACAACATCATTTTCATTAGCGATATCTTTTATTAAAGCAATTGCCTTTCCTCTATCAGCTTCAACCGTAATATTATTAACAGATTTAAAACCTGCAAGAATATCTGTAATAATTTGTTGCGGATCTTCACTACGTGGATTATCCGAAGTTACGATAACTTTATCAGCAATTTTTTCAGCAATAGCACCCATCTTAGGTCGTTTTGTAGCATCTCTATCTCCACCACAACCAAATACACAAATTAAATTGCTATTCTCTGGAGTAATTTCTCTTGCTGCGTTTAAAACATTTTCCAAACCATCAGGTGTGTGAGCATAATCAACAATTACAAGAGGATGATGAACTACAACTTCAAAACGACCTGCTACTCCTTTAACAGGTTCTAATGCTTTAATTGCGTTATCAATACTCAACCCCATAGCATAAGCAACTGTTAATGCTGCTAACACATTATAAACACTAAACATTCCATTCATAGATAAATTTACTTGATAAGTTTTTTCAGGTGTTACACACTCAAAAGAAACACCCTTAGGTGAAAAACTAATATTTTTAGCAGATAATGTTGCTTCATTTTTAATACCATAAGTAAACAATTTAACGCCTTCTGCTAAAACATTTTTAAATCTGTCAGCATAAGAATCATCAACATTGATAACAGCAACATCACCTGATTTTAATCTTTCAAATAACATCGCTTTTGCATTAAAATATCTGTCCATTGTAACGTGATAATCTAAATGATCTTGTGTTAGATTAGTCATTACTGCACAATTATATTCACAAAATCCAACTCTATTTTGTACCAATGAGTGAGAACTTACTTCCATTGCAACATTTTTAATTTTAGCTTCATCTTTAATCATTTTTAGTGTGTGTTGCAATTCAGGAGCTTGAGGAGTTGTATGTTTTGCTTCTTTATATTCCCCATCAGAAGATAATTTATATCCCAAAGTACCTATTAATGCACATTTATCACCTGATGATTCCATAATACGTTGAACTAAATGTGTAACTGTTGTTTTACCGTTAGTTCCTGTAACACCAATCATATTCAATTCTTTAGAAGGTGATTCATAGAACTGATTAGCTAAACCCGCTATTGATTGTTCTGCAGAATTTACAACAATTTGAGGGACATCTAAATCCAATTTAGTTTCACACATTATAGCAACTGCACCTTTTTTAACTGCATCAGGGAATACTTTCTGCAAATCTTGAGCTATAACACCTACATGCGGAACTTTCTTTTT
>CALVEW010000212.1 GCA_944326645.1 Candidatus Gastranaerophilales bacterium | reverse complement strand
TCTAATATTTTTTCGAGATCGTTCTGCAACTTCAAATTGTTCATCAATAATCATCACTCCTTTTAAGATTATAACATATTTTTTAAATTTTCATATATACTTAAGAAGTTTTGAATCGATAAATCAATTTTTTGGGGGAATTTTGTCCTTAAAATTTAAAATGCCTTACACTTATATTTTACATATATATAAAATATTTATCAAGGGGGAAATTTCTCTCTACGACTGATTTGTTACATTCTGAAATGAGGTATTTTTTACACTTATTATTGTAAAGTTTTGTAAAATTATATCTAATATTTCTAAAGTATTTTTATAAAATTCCGTAATAAAAAACGGATATGTAGTGTAAAGGAGTATTTATAATATGTACCAAAGCACATTTTGGCCCGGAGCCGCAGATTTAAAAACTGAATTTGCACTATGGTGCAAATGGTTAAAGGAGAAGATTGATTATATTGTATTTAAAATTTATCAATACGAATCAAGACTTGAATAGGATATGTGTATCAATCAATACAAGGATTTTATTGTAAAATAAAATCCGAAAGCCGGTATTTAAGTACCGGCTTTTTAATTATTTACTATTTCTTAAATGGTTTAATTCATCTTGAAATGGTGATAAATCAACTATTTTTTCAATAACTCCCGGAAGTTTTTCCAATGTATAATCAATATCTTCTTCTGTAGTATAACGACTTAAACTAAATCTTATACTACCGTGAAGAGCAGTAAATGGAACACCCATTGCTCTTAAGACATGACTTGGCTCTAAAGAACCTGATGTACAAGCACTACCTGAACTTGCACAAATTCCTAAATCACTTAAGTGTAATAATATTAGTTCGCCTTCAATATATTCAAAACCAATATTTGAAGTATTAGGAACTCTATTACTTATTGAAGAATTTAATCTTGCATTAAATACTCTCTTTAAAATACCTGTTTCTAATTTATCTCTTAATCTTTTTATTTCTGTAAGTTCATATTTTAAAGCATCTTGAGCTAATGTTGCAGCAACACCTAAACCAACAATATAAGGTACATTTTCAGTTCCGGCCCTCATACCTCTTTCTTGATGCCCGCCAACAATCAATGGTGGAATTATAACGTCTGATTTTACATATAATGCACCAATTCCTTTTGGAGCGTGAAACTTATGACCAGATACACCCAATAAATCAATATTAGTAGATTTTAAATCAAAATCCAACTTTCCACTTGCTTGAACACCATCTACAAAAAACTTTGTCTCAGGATTCTTAGATTTGATAATATCTGCAATTTCTTTAACAGGGAATATCACACCTGTTTCATTATTTGCCCACATTATTGATACCAAAGCTGTATCAGGTTTAATTTTTTCTTTTAATTCTTCAATATCAAGCTCACCACTTGAATTAACTCCAATATAGTCAACCTCATACCCTTGTTTTTCTAGTGTTTGATATAAATTTAAAACACAGGCATGTTCTACTTTTGTTGTTATAATATGACGTTTATTCTTATTTGCAGCTAATACACCCTTTATTGCCATATTAGCACTCTCAGAACCACAAGATGTAAATATTACTTCTCTTTCAGACTTTGCACCAAAGAAATCTTTCATTTGAGCTCTAGCTTGTGCTATTGCTTTAGATGATTTTACACTAAATTGATACATTGAAGATGGATTAGCATATTCATCTTCTAAGTATGGTAACATTTCATCTAAAACTCTTTTATCAACTTTTGTTGTTGCATTATTATCTAAATAAATAACCATATTATACTTGTACAACCTCTATATCTTGACTAACTTTATCCTGTAATGTTGTTTCTACAAATGACTTTAATGTTAATATTGAATTCTTACAACTTGAACATCTACCTTGTAATTTTACATATACTTTATTATCTTCAATATCAACTAATTCAATATCACCACCGTCTTTTTGAAGTTCAGGCGCGATAACAGTTTCTATAACTTTATTAATTTTTAAAATCATTTGAGCCGCTGATAATTTTGTTTCTTTTTTAGGAGCATGTTTTTCTAATATCTTTTTAATAGCACCCTTACAACGCCCACAAGCTCCACCAGCTTTTGTATAATTAGTAATTTCATCAACAGTTGTTAAACCATTTACTTCAATTGCCTCAACAATTTGGTGTTCTGTAACATTAAAGCAAGTACAAATTACATTATCAGATACTTCAGGGATATTTAATTCTACATAATCATCACCATAATATTTTTTCAATGCATCTTCCAATGCTTCATGCCCCATTACTGAACAATGCATTTTTTCAGGAGGCAATCCACCCAATTGGTCAGCAATATCTTTATTAGTAATATTTTTTACTTCATCTAATGATTTACCAATAATCATTTCAGTCAATATACTTGAACTTGCAACTGCTGAACCACAACCAAATGTTTGGAATTTAGCATCAACAATTATGCCATCTTTTAACTTTATAAATAATTTTAATGAATCACCACAAGCTAAAGAACCTGCTTCACCAATTAAATCAGCATCATCAATTTTCCCAACGTTTCTTGGATTTCTATAATGATCCATTACTTTATCTGAATAATCCCACATATTTTATACCTCGACTTCTGATACTATTTTAACACTAACAAAAATAAGGAGAGATTTTAATATACTTTATTCTAATATTTTCACAGAAAGATTAACTTATTAGTGTAAA
>CALVEW010000211.1 GCA_944326645.1 Candidatus Gastranaerophilales bacterium | reverse complement strand
AAGAAATATCATCAGTCGGCTTTTTTTTTTTTTTTTTTGCAGGTGGTTCTTTTACTTCTCTTGAATCTATTGAGTGAGAAGTTGCTAATGGTTTAGTTACATTATATTTATTAAATCTTTTAACCCAGCTTGTATCATTAGTTTCAGCTAAAGCATTTGCATGTTGAAACACATAAAAATCTGTTTCTGTTGCGGTATTCCAATCGAGAGGTTCTTTTGATAAATTTTTCCAGCCAACTTTGTTGAAATCAAACCATACCCCATCTTGCATTAAACCTGTTCCTTGATACTTTTTATCATTTACTTTTTTTATATAGTTATCTTCAAACCATTGACCTTTAAATGTCATACTTACAGGCGGATAGTAATGATTTGATAATTGCTTAATTTGAGGATTGGAAACAGGTTTTACTTTATCGTTTTTAGGTTTATTAACGATTGGTGAATAATAGTTTGATATTAAATTGGTTTGAATATTCATAACTAATTTACCCCACTAAATCCAATTTGCTACCTGTTTCTGTTGCTTCTTGTGTTTCGTAAAATCTATTTTTTACTTTTTCATATTCAGATTCAGAATGTTTCCAATCACGTTCAAACTGTTGATTAAATACATTTGCTAAAATTGGCTTATCAAATGCTATTGCAACTTCATTATTCCCTCGTTTATATTTTTCTTTGGCATTGTTTCTATCAATCATAATTTTATAGTAGCCTTTTATAGTAGAAAGTTTGCCTTTATCTTTTTCTGTAAAATGATAATCTTTCTTTTGAAGAGTAATAGTTGCTTCTCCATTCTGGTTGATATCTTTAAGAGCTTTCTTAACCTTTGCTCGTCTTACATATAATTCTTTGTAATCAAGTTTTTTACGATTAACCGGAGGTATTCCAAGTTCTTTTTCTGTTTCTGAAACAGTTTTTAAATATTCTCTAATTTCTTCATTAATTTTATCAGTATATAGTTCATAATCTTCTCTTTCGCCTTTTTTAAGATTTTGATTAAGCCCCATTGCAGACCAGTTAGTAGAACCGATTAAAACTTCTCTATCATCAAATACAGCCCATTTTGAATGTAGTCTTTGATTAATCTTTTCATCTGTTTTATATTCTCGAATATTTACTCCATTTTCAACCAAATCTTGATATGCTTTATTGCAATATGGAAATTCTTTTATAATAGATGGATCAACTATAATTTTCGCATCGAGTTCTCCTGATTTTGTTCTATTTATTATATTTTGAATAATTTCTTTATCCGAAATTACAAATAATTCTGCTCGTAATTTTTTAGCAGTTTTAACTTTATTTAAAAGATAATCTCTTGTTGTTTCTTTTCCTTCTTCATTTACATATGCCAGTTCTCTTGGTTTTGTTGCAAGAATTTTAATTGCAGGATTATCTACGGGATTTCTTTTTATAATATCAAGTTTACTTAAATCATTTTCATCATATCGATTCTTATCTTTTTCATTATCATAAAGAACACCAACAGTATTCATATAATCAATATTTTCTTGTTTTATTTCTTTATTTAACCCCTTATAAAATTTTTGGTCATCTTCTGATAAAGGACCTGATACCATTTTAGTTTTACCTAATCTTTGCCAAGAAAATTTCCAATCTTTATTAAAAATATCTTCGATAATATTATCGACTTCCGAATTCTTCTTATTAGGTAATGTCTCTAATGCGATACACGCATCATGGTTTGCATTGGAATGGTTACCCCAGTTCATTCCACCAATTATTAATTTTTTACCATCAACTGCAACTAATTTAACATGTTGTAATGCAGCACCACCTTGTGCGGCTCTTGGATATGGAACTACATCAATATCATTTTCTTTTAGATACTTAATCATATCCATATTATTGTAGTGTCTATCTCTTTCATTATTACCATTTATGTACCATTTATGAGCATCCAAGATAACTTGGACTTTTAAATCAGGATTCTCTTTTTTCTTATTAATTATTATTGGTAATAAGCTGGCATGTTGATCATACCCACCAACTGATTCAGCTCCATTTGCTGGCCATTTATGCCCATCTATTTTAGGATTTTGAAACTCAAACATTTCAACTTGAATTGATTCTTTTGCACTTTTTACAAATTCTACAGTTTTATCAAATATTTGTTCTCCATCAATAAGAGTTGTTGCCTTGGTATTTCCGACAATTGCAGATTTGCTTGGTACTGCAGGAACTTGTGGGATATACGATAGAGATTTTATCTTTTGCATTAGATACTCTGTTCGTGATAAACCCATTTTATTAGCATCCATTGCAATTTTGTTTGCAACATAAAAAGACACATCTTCTAATGCTACAGGATGGTCTTTTTTAGGGGTTTTTACTATTGGTTTTGGAATTCTATTTTGATAAGAGTCATTATTATTTGTACTTCCAAAATATAAACTTCTGGGAAGATTATAGGTAATAGGTGTAATCGCCAAATTACTTTTCATATACGCAAACCCTAATATCACTAACTCACACATTATAATTGTTGTTTAAATTTATGACAAGTCTAACTGATTATTTAATTAAGAAATATTAAAAAAAATATATACAACTAATGAAAAAAAAATAAATAATGTTATAACTAAAATATGCATGTGTTGGGTTCTCATAATAACTTGTTATTTCAATCTAAAAAATCATTGTTTAATCAAGAAGCAATGAATGAAAATAATCGTAAATGGGATAATGCAACAAAAAGAGAGCAACCACTAGAAACAAAACCTTATGATGTAAGAAGCCCATTTGAAAGAGAT
>CALVEW010000210.1 GCA_944326645.1 Candidatus Gastranaerophilales bacterium | reverse complement strand
AGAGGGTTAAAATCAAACCCATCAGCTACAATTCAAGAGATTAAACAAACTTTCTCTGCATTAGATTTAACCGATGCAGATGCTATGAAGCTTCAAAAAGCTATTGAAGGGGTAGGGGTAAATGAAGGGGTAAATGAAGGTGTAGGGGTAAATGAAGTTCTTACAACAGTAAAACAAAATCATAATAGTATTCAATCAAGATTAGAAAATGCTAAATCAAGAGAAGATTTTGCGGCTATCAGGGATGAGTTGAAAAACATGCCAGCAGGAACAGAAAAAACTGCTCTAATGGAAGCATTTTATAAAAAATATAATGAATTTAAAGCTCTCTCTGATAGACCTGATGTTAGAATGGAATTTAAGCCAGAAGAAGATAAAACAGAATATCAAATCTCTAAAGAAAGTGAAAATGAAATAAACAATGCTTTAGAAGAAATGCTTGATAATGATCCTGAATTCCAAAAAACACTTGCAAATCGAATAGAAAGATTTTCTAAGCCTAAGTCTAATTCTGATCCTATTTCAGAAGAGGATATGTTAAGGTTGAGAAATCGCACTATTAGAAGCTATATCGAAGATATGGACACTACAGATTCAATAAATTTATCTGATGAAATCAAAAGTAAAATGAAAAATTATATTAAAGAAAATGATTTATACAATATTTATGATGATGTAAATAGTATGAATGATATAGAAGTTATTCAGAGTTTCTATGAAAGACTTACTAAAAACCAAGATAACAGAAATAAAGTTGAAGATGATTTTATTTACTCTTTAAAAACAGGCATGAAAAACAATAACCTTCCAGAAGAAACTGTTAATATTATTATAAATAAATTTAAAAATAATGAATTAAATACATTGACATCACAAGAATTAAGGATTGTTACTTCTTTGTTAGATAAAGCATCAAACAAAGAAGAATTTGTTGAACTAGCTAAGTTTGATTATTCATTATTAAATAAACGAAAAATTTTAAATATATTACCTAAAAATGCCTCTGCAGAACAAATTAAGGAACTTTTATATTGTTCTGATGAAGAATTTTTAATAAAAAAACAAAGATTAGAAAATAGAAGTGCTGATTTACCTGATAAAAATTCCAATTATTATAATCAACAATTCAAAAATATTATTAATATGTCTGATGAAGATTACATATCATATAAAAACACAAAATCAGAATTTGTTGATATCTTAAAAAAGGAAACTGTTATAGATTCCAATGGTAGTAGTACTTCTAGGTTTACTGATAATGATATAGAAAAATTAGTTAATTTATTATCAATAGAAAATCCTGAGAATACACAATTTATTAAAGATTTAATTAATCAAAAATGTCTTGATGATTATGGGAATACAGTTAACCGATTTGATTCATATGCAATAAGCAAAATTGTACAACTTAAAAATAATAACCCAGAGAAAGAACAACTTATTTTAAATCTAATCAATAAAACCAGCATTAACAATAATAGAAATACAATTCCAGCATTTGACCATTACGAAATTGTTAATTTAATTAACTTAATAAATAACAATCCAGATAAAGCTGAATTTATTAACAATTTAATTAATAGAGAAACTGTTAACTCAAAAGGGCAAACAAAACAAAGATTTAATTATTATAATATTGAAACTTTAATAAATCTAACAAATAACCTACCTAATGAAGAGCCATTTATTAAAGAATTAATTAATGAAAAAAATATCAATTATAATGGAGAAATAATTGATAGATTTGATACAAATGACATTGAAAGAATTATAGAACTAATCAAAAAACAACCTGAAGATTCTCAATTTATAAAAAAATTAATAACAGATAAAACGACTGACTCAAAAAATAACCAAATTTCAAGATTTACCCCTTATGATATTGAACAAATTATTACAATAATAAATAAAAATCCTAACTATAATCAATTTATTAAAAATTTAATTAATGAAAAAACAACTGATTATGATGGGGAAATAAGTTATAAATACAACATTTATAGTATTGAACAATTAATTAAATTATTAAATACATACCCTAACAATAATGAATTAATTCAAAAACTAGCTAATCATAAAATTGTAGATATAAATGGTAATGAAGTTCCAAGATTTAATATTAACAATATTGAAGACGTGATCAAGTCATATGATGGAAATGAAGACTTTATAAATCAATTACTAAATCTTAAAACCCAAAATAATAACTACATATTATATGATAATCATATCAAAAATATTATAGAGGTGTATAAAAACGACCCTGAAATCATAAATAAATTAATTGCAAACCCTAAATATAACATATTATTACAAGGAATAAACAATGATAATATTGAAATATTTAGAAATAACTCAATACTTGATAACATTACAAAACAACTAAATATTTAAAATTGCTAAAATACGTTAGTTTTCGTAATATTTTTAAATTTCGTAATATTTCCCTGAAACAGCAAATCAATTGCACCGACAGGTCCGTTTCTGTGTTTAGCAATTATTACTTCGGCTTTACCGCGGTTTTCAGTATCTTCCTTATTGTAGTATTCATCACGATAAATAAACATTACAATATCAGCATCTTGTTCAATCGATCCTGATTCTCTTAAGTCTGACAGCATTGGTTTTTTGTCAGTACGCTGTTCAACAGCACGTGAAAGCTGAGACAATGCAATAACAGGAACGCCTAACTCTCTTGCAAGCCCTTTCAAACCGCGTGAAATGCCGGAAATCTGCTGGTTACGATCGTCACCGTTACCCGACCCTTCCATAAGCTGAAGGTAGTCAATTACAATAAGACCGAGTT
>CALVEW010000209.1 GCA_944326645.1 Candidatus Gastranaerophilales bacterium | reverse complement strand
GCCCCCGCTGCGGCGTGGGCGGGTCCGGGCGTGGGCGGGCTTGCCTCGCCCCCGCCTCGGCCCCCGGCGTGGTTGCTTTTTTAAGAGGTATGCTGTAACACTACTATCTAAACCTCCGCTTAATGCGACAGCAACCTTAACCACTAATAGCTCCTCAATCCTTTTTCAGTTAACATATATTCTGATGAAACATCATCTTCACCATCACGAATTCTAGTAATAAATTCTCTAGCTATCGCACTTTGTAAAACCGAATGATCAACAATTAAAGTAAAGTTCTGCATTAATTTTGCATTAATATGCTTTAGATTAAATGTATTCATATTTTCATACTGAGCAAGATATTGTGCAGTTATTACAAGAAAATCTAATTTGTCTAAAGCAGATTTACCTTCAACATAATTAATAAATCTTTCATCTTTATTAATTGGAACAATATCTACATTTTGTTCCAACTCATTATTTAAAATTTTATCAAAATCAGATTCCGGTTCAGGCTCAGGATTTTGGATAGAATTAATTGTAATAGGTTTTGAAGATGCAACATCAATGGTTTGCGGGATTATTTCTTCATCATTTTTGATTACTGAATTTTTTTCTTCACCAGTTATATGTTCAAAAACAGCAGGTTGAACATTTTCAGGAGTAACACTTACATCTTCAACCATATTTCCCAAATTACTTTCATCATAATTTTTTTGAATTGATTGATCAGTAGGATTATTTTCAATAATATTATTTATATCATTGGTAACAGGAATATTATTTTCAACTTTTTTTTCAGTAGAAACATAACCGGATGCTTGACTAATGATTAAATTTAATTGTTTTTCAACAGCAAACTTATCATCAGTTGTGAGCTCAAGTTCTATTTTGCCTTTTCTAAAAATTATTGTATACATTTTTCCCTACTAATTATTTTTAAGTAATTCATCACGCCATTTATTTAATTGTTCTTCAACAAATTCAATATCATCAGATTTAAGTTCTATTTCAATATCACCTTTTTTCATTTTAAAAACATACTCGTGCATAATATCCCCCAAATAAAATTCTACAAGTTCAGTTTACCTTATAATCAAGAAATTTTCAAAGAATTCCTTAATAAAGAATAATATTATTAAAAAATATTACAATTTTGTAATAAATATTTATATTTAAGCAAAAAATAATCTTTAGAAACTTTTTTTAATATATAGTACAGTCATAGGGTTTTGTGTGAAAAATAACTTTATGGTGTTTAGTAAAATAGATTGTGTTAGTTAGGAGTATAGCAATGTCAGATGTAACAAATCTCACAAATAATGGCGTATTTAAGAATTTTGGAACAGTTAAATCAAATCCTAATATGGTAAACCAAGATTCAAAGTCGTCACAACAAACAGTTATAGAAAAAGAGAGTAACAATAAAACTAACGTAAAACAATCTAAAACTAAAATTGAGAAAGCTTTACCATATGTAGCTACAGGTGCATCTGCTGTAGCAATCGGAGTATCAACAGCTGTTGCAATAAAATCAGGCAAAAACTCCAAAAAACTTCTACAACAAATGGAAATGCTTGAACAATCTATGAAATCAGGTGGTGGCTCAGTTGTTTCGCAAGAAAATATTAAAGGTGCAACATCTTTCATTGTAGGTTTATTAGGAGCCGCAACAGGTGGAGCAATAGTAAATCACTTTGATAGTAATAAAGATACCTTAAAGAAAATAGGTATGACAGATGATGAAATTAATAACGCAAAAGCAAAAGTTGAAGGAGCAGTTCTTGAAAGAGAGAACAGATTAAGCAGAACTGAAGCAACTGCAAGTGATGCAGTAAGACGAGCAAATGAAGCAGATGGAAAAGCTCAAAACGCAGAAAATAAAGCTAATGGTATTGAAGGCAAAGCCAATCAAGCAATAGATACTGCAAATGCAGCAATAAATCGTGCAAATTCAGTTTCAAATAAATCAAGATATGGATTAAGCATTCATAGATTACCTTGGCATGGTTTAAACTTGATGGTAGTTAATAAGAATGAGAAATATGTTAATGCATCTAAAATTGATTCTGCAGTAAAAGATATTAATACCGCAGTTATATATAGAATTGGTCGTGAAAATGGACAAACAGAGCAAATAATTAGTGATTATCGCAAGAAATATGCACCAAAAATGGGTTCAAATTCAACTTGGGCACTAACCGCAGAATTTGACCCAATCAAGGCAGGCGGATTAGGTTCAGTACCAATGGAAATTCAAAATAACTTTGCAGATATGGGAATAGACAACCCGGTATTTATTCCAATGTATCAATTCAAAGGAAAAGCAGAATTTTCAGAATATGGTAACGAAAAAACAGGCAAATCATATCAATATACTTATGGTGGAGAAGTTTTCAACCTTAAGAAAATGGCAGAAATGCAAGTTCCTCAATATCGAGGTGACAAAGTAGAAAATGAAAATGTAGAATTCTTCGTGGGCTATGCAAAACGTCAAGGATTAGATGGTAAAAAACACGAAAACCCAGACCAACCAATTATATTCGTTAAAAATAGTGATAATTTCGGTGGTGACATCTATGCTAACAACTTAAATGCAGACGAACCTGAAAAATTTGCATTCTTCTCAAAAGCAGTATATCAATTAGCAGAAGCGAAGGTATCAGACGCATTAGGCAAAAATAAAACAGGTCTAGGAGAAATCAAAATAGAAGATAAAGCAGCTTACGATTCAATCAAAGCACCTGTATCAATGATATTAAATGACTGGCACGCAGCACCAATGGCAGGTTTATTACGTTATAAAGCACCAATGGAAAATGCATATAATGTAATAGATGATGATGTAAAAAATGCATTAAGAGATA
>CALVEW010000208.1 GCA_944326645.1 Candidatus Gastranaerophilales bacterium | reverse complement strand
ATATGTTTTTTTTTATTAATTATTGGGTGTTCTGTATAATCAGTTTTATCTATTTCTTTTAAACAATTTACTAAATATTTAAAATCAGATAAATCATTACCTAAATTTGATAGTATTAAAATACCTATATCAGAAGCAGATTCAACTTCAATATTATAGTCGTGTTCTAGTATCATTTCTAAACTTGTACCGGACAAGCCATCAACTTTTATAAATACTTTTGTCGGGTCCGTATATTCATAATTTAAATAATGAACACTATCCATTTTATCAATTTCGCGTTTTAAATAATTTGCATTAGAAATTGCTCTTTCTATTTGCTCTTGTCCTTCTTCAGATTCTAAATGAGCTCTTGCAGCATCTAAACTTGTTAAAAGTAGTAATGACGGACTTGTCGTATGCAATAATTTTAAAGTTCTTTCAAGTACTTCAATATCAATTCTTGAGTCTTTTCTTGCAACATGCAACATTGAAGTTTGACTCATACTTCCACCGGTTTTGTGTAATGAGTGAACAACAGCATCTGCTCCTTGTTTTAATGCAGGAATTGGAAGTTTATCAGAAAAATTCCACAAACACCCGTGTGCTTCATCAACAAAGAGAGGAACATTATATCTTTTACATACTGAACTTATTCCAGCTATATCAGAAACAACCCCCTCATAAGTCGGATTTGTAACCCAAACACAAGCTACATCCTCATTTTCTGATAAAGCTTTTTCAATGGCTTCAGGCGATATTCTTCCCCAAATAGACCAATCATCTATTTTATCAGGCAAAACCCAAACAGGTTCAGCACCTGACATTATCAATCCCGTTAAAATTGAACGATGACAATTTCTATTTACAATAACTTTTTGACCTCTTTTTGTTGTCCCCATTGCAAGTGCAAGATTTCCAATTGTTGATCCGTTTAACAAGAAAAAAGTTCTTTGAGAACTAAATGCTTTTGCTGCAAGAACTTCTGCCTCTTTAATAGGGCCTGTTGGGGGATTTAATGTACCTAAGTTATCAAACTCATCAGTTGTATCTAATGCAAGCAATCTTTCACCTACCAAATCTTTGAACGGCTTATAAACACCATTTCCTTTGGTATGCCCAGGGATATGAAATTGATATGTAGGATTTTTTAACGCAGTAGCCATTGCTTCTACAAGCGGGGCTCTAACTGATGTGTTCTCAATCCCTTCTAAATCTTCACTCATAAAATAATTATAACAAAAAATAAAAATTCATTATAATAAATATTTGTTTTTGTAAAAAAGTTTAAATTCTTGACAATAAAAATAGAAAAATAATACAATACTTGTATGTGTAGAATAGGTGCGATTAAATCAAAGGATTATATCTATCCGTCAATGGCCTTAAAACTAATGCGTTCTCAACAAGAAGGGCATGATGATTCCGGCTTTGCATTTGTTATGCAAGATTTAGGGGGGATATTTGAAACATACAAGGATTTACCTTGTCTTTCTATGGCTGCAACGGTACAAGGTACAAGACTCGCTGAAGATATTCTACACGATATAGGGTTTTCAAGAGTATTACAATGGACACCTGATATTCAAAATATTAAAGGGCTTAAAATATCACCGATGCAAAATTATGTTTTTGAGATTTTGCAATATCCTAAAAGCCATAAATACGCAACAAAAGAAGAAAAAGAAGAACTGCTTATTGATACTAACCTTAAAATAAGAAAAGCTCTTGAAGAAAATAATTCCGGTTATATCTATTCATTTTGGCCGGATATTTTAACACTAAAAGAAATAGGAAGTCCTAAAGATATTGGAACATATTTTAATCTTTGGAATGATAAAGAAAGCCCAAAAGCAAAAATTATTACTGCTCAATGCAGACAAAACACAAACTATGATATTGTAAGATATGCAGCACATCCATTTACTCTTGAAGGCTATACTGTTTTAGTAAATGGAGAAAATACTTTTTATGAAAAAAATAAATTATACCAACAAGAACTCTATAAAGGATATGTTGGATTTGAATCAGATTCTCAATGTTTCTTATATACACTACACTATGTAAATAAGATTCTTAAATGGCCTCTAAAGTATTTTATGCATGTTATAAATCCATTACCATATGATGAAATTGAAACTAGAAAAGATAAAGAAATTTTACTTCGAATAAAAGCATCTTTAGAACACTTAGAAACTAATGGGCCTAATGCTGTATTAGCAGTAAATCCTGATAGAGAATTAATGTGTGTTTGTGATCCTAAAAAATTAAGACCTGTAGTTGTTGGGCAAGATAATGGAATGGTTATAATTACTTCAGAAGTAGCAGGTGTTAATGACATAATGCCTAACAGAAAAATATCACTTGATATTTATCCAAAAGAAAGAGAAATGATAGTTGTAAATAATGATTTATCGGTGGAAAGATGGCAACAATAAAAATTAATGAACTTGATATAAATGATTTACCTTGGATTGTAGAAGTTGATGAAAGCAAATGTATACAATGCGGAAAATGTGTTGCATCTTGTTCTTTTAAAGCTATTAAACCTGTAATTGAACAGAGAAAAAAATCTTGTTCAATTACGGAAAAGAATAAATTTGAAAAAGTTATTGTAATTAAGCAAAATATATCATTTAATGAATACTGTAAAGGTTGCGGAATTTGTACAAAAGTATGTCCAAATGGAGCAATAAAAATAAAAAGGAATTTAGAAGATAAATTTTCAATAAGATATCGAGCAGAAAAAGGTGATACGATAAAAAAAGGTGGACGTTCAAACCTTAATACAGAAGGTCGAACTTTAGATAAAATTAAAATTGGTCGAATTTCTCAAATGACTGATCCATCACTTGATGCAGTAAGACATACTTTTGAAATAAAAACACCATTTGGAAGAGTT
>CALVEW010000207.1 GCA_944326645.1 Candidatus Gastranaerophilales bacterium | reverse complement strand
TATTTACAAGGGCAAGGTCTTGGACCAGGTTTGCAGCCTTGTTTATGATGTTTGTGGAAGTTTTTTCTTGATTCCATTTTGATTTTATCAAGAGTTTTCTTTTGTTTATCAGTAAGAATTGACTCAAATTCTTTCATATTTTTTACTCTAACTTCATGGATTTGACGTTTTAAAGAAGATATTTCTTCATTTAAAGTGTCAATCATTTCTATTTGCTCTTTTTTGTTGATTTGGCTTGTTAATAAAGCTCTTTTTTGTTTTTTTTTTTCTTTTAATTGTTCAAATAATGGACGGATTTCTTTTTGTTCTTGCATTCTTATTTCACGAGCTTTAACTTTTTGTTCATCAGTTAATTTTAATGCTTTATCTAAATCAATTTTTTTAGGAGCTTGTTTATGGCAACAAGGTGGTGGTGGAGGACAACCTTCAGGACCAGGGCCTTGTGGTGGTTCTGCTGCACTTACCATTGATGCTGTTGTTAAAATCATTAATCCTGCGATGATTAAACCTTTTTTCATCATAATTTTTATCCTTTCTTACTAAAGTAAATCAATTAATTCATCTGCTAATATTTTTTTTGCGTTATATAATCTCGATTTTACAGTCCCTATTGGGATTTTTAGCTTATCTGAGATATTTTCATAGGACAGCCCTTCTATTTCATACAGTATGATAATCTGTTTAAATTTTGGTTTTAAATTGTTTATTGCTTTTTTTATTCGACGTCTTCTAAATTCATTTACGATTACCTGTTCCGGAACTTCTTTTCTATCGGTAATCTTATTTATTACTGTTTCGTCTGATGTTGAATTTATATCCACCTTTCTTTTTGCTGATTTTAAATAATCTTTTGATACATTTTTAGCTATTGTGCAAATCCAGCTTTTGAAATTGCCACATTCTTTATACTTATCTGAGTTTTTCCAAACCTTGATAAATACTTCTTGTTCTAAATCTTCATTCTGTTCTTTGGTTATTAGTTTTATTATATTTTTTACGTGTTCTTTATTACTTTCTATTATCTTTTTGAAATTCATATTTAATCTACCTGTATGAGCCCGTAACTATCTGTCGGAAAACCTAAATCTTCCATCGTTAGTGGAGCACCATACTTAACAGTATCTAATATACCGTATCTTAAATCGAGCATTTCTATACTTGCTCCACAAACTATAAACAGAAATAGTATGCAGGCAACTTGTAATCCTCTGTATTTTGGACGTTTGTAATCCTCTTTCACTTCTTGGATTAAATCTGAAACTCGTTGCATTTTTTCATGTTCTTTTCTGCAATCTTCACATTCAGCGATATGCTTATTCAAAGTTGCTTCGTCTGAAAAAATAAACAGAGATTCATATTTATCACATTTTTTATCCATTTGATTACCTCTTCTGTTTATATAACGAAATTTATTTTAAAATGTTCATTTTTTATTTTGATATTAATTAACAAATCTTTACATAGCTGAAAGCGAGAATATTTCGTATATTTCTTCGTCTGATAGCTCTGTAATAATCTTTTCACCTTCGTAAACAGCTAAATCAGCTAATTCTTTTTTAGTTTTTAGCATTTCATCAATTTTTTCTTCAAACGTTCCTAATGTAATCATTCTATGAACCATTACATTATTCGTTTGTCCAATACGATATGTTCTGTCTGTTGCTTGTTCTTCAACAGCCGGATTCCACCATAAATCATAATGAATAACATTTGTTGCACTTGTCAAGTTTAAACCGGTTCCGCCGGCTTTTAGTGAAAGAACCATAACATGTGAATCATTATTGTTTTGGAACTCTTCAATTAATTTTTCTCTTTGTCCGATTGTTAATGAACCGTGGAAGAACAATGGATTTTCATTACATTCTTCTGCAATAATTCTTGTAAGTATATCACCCATTTCTTTGTATTGGGTAAATATAAGTGTTTTTTCATTATTATTTAAAATTGACTGTACCAAATCAATACATTTTTCCATCTTTCCTGACATTTCTTTTGTCATTTCACCCGCTTTTAAGAATTGATAAGGGTGATTACAAATTTGTTTTAATGATGTAATCAGTTTAAAGATGTTTCCTCGTCTATTTACACCTGAGACTCCTGCAATTTTACCCATCATTTCATTAAGAGTTTTTTCGTACAACATTGCTTGAGCAGGTGTTAGATAACAGTAATCATTAATTACAACTTTATCAGGTAAGTCTGAGATAACTGATTTATCTGTTTTTAAACGTCTTAGAACAAATGGAGAAATTGACATTCTAAGTTTTGATGCTCTAGATGTCTCTTTAAATCTTTCAATAGGAATTGCATAACTCTTTTGGAACTCTTTTAATGAGCCTAAATATCCTGTATTAATAAAGTCAAATATACTCCACAATTCAGTTAATCTGTTTTCTACAGGTGTACCTGTCATTGCTATTTTAATATCTGATTTTAATATTTTAATAGCCATTGTTTGAGCGGTATCAGGATTTTTGATGTTTTGTGCTTCATCAACAACTATCATTCCCCAAGTTTGTTTCTTCATTTCTTCAGTATCGATACGCATAATTGCATATGTTGTTAAGATTACATCATTCTTAAGGTCAAGTTGTCTGTCTAAACCATGGTATTTTGCAACTTTTAATTCAGGCGCAAACATTTGAAGCTCTTTCATCCAGTTACCCATTAATGTTGTTGGGCAAATTACAAGAACAGGTTGTTTAAGCTTGTTTTCTTCTTTTAGTTTTAATATTAAACTAATAACCTGAATAGTTTTACCAAGCCCCATATCATCTGCCATACAACAGCCAAAACCCTTTGATACGTTTGTCCAAAGCCATTTTAAACCTGTTTGCTGATATTGTCTTAATTCTCCATTTAAAGCAGTAGGTGGAGTTATATCAACAGCTTTAGCAAAATCTTTAATTACATTTGCGTATGCTTGGT
>CALVEW010000206.1 GCA_944326645.1 Candidatus Gastranaerophilales bacterium | reverse complement strand
TATTTATTAAATGTATCAGATGCAAACTTACAAAAAATATTTGACAAATCAAAACTAACATTAACAACAGTTTTAAATAGAGGTATTACTGAAAGCGAATATGAAAATAGCGATATAGAAAAAATAATTTTTAGATGTATCCCTCCAAATACACCAAGAAATCAAGCCAATGTAGTTACAGCTTTATTAAAAGAAATAATTGCCCCAAACTTAGTTGTTGATGAATTAGCTACAGAAATTTCAAGAAAAAATGCTCAAAATGCAGTAAAACCTTATGAAGTAGTGTTCCATAAAGGTGATAAAATTGTATTTGAAGGAGAACCTGTTACAAAGTTAAAAAAAGACGCATTGAGAGAAGCAGGATATAATGTTTTAGAAATCAATTTTTTAGGAATTTTAGGAATTTTTTCAATTGTCGTATTCTCAACATTGATTTTTATACAATACGAAAAGAATTTTGAACGAGTATTTTTTGAACCTCATCATTTAACAATTACAGGTTTTTTATCACTCGTTATTGCTCTCATAGCGGTTGCAATGCCAACAGGGTTTTCGCCTAATATATTACCAATACCGGCATACATAATTATATTAGCAATATTTACAAATGCACGTATTGCATTTTTTGCAACAACCTTATTATTAGGAGTCTTAATTCTTGGTCTTCACTACTCTATTGAATTTGTTACTACTGTTTTATTATTAAATACATTCGCAATGATTTGTATTTCAAAATTAAAATTCTCAAGAAGATTTGATCTTATTTTAACAGGTTTAAAAATATCTGTAGCAGGTGTTTTGATTGTCTTGGCTATATATTTTCTCGAAAAATTTATGATTGATATTGACAATGCACTAATACTAAGAGATACCTTAATGATTTTCTTAAATGGTATTTTGAGCGGAATAATTGCGTTAGGAACATTACCAATATTAGAAAGTACATTTGGCATTATCACACCTTATGGACTTGCAGAATTAGCTGACCATAATCAACCTTTATTAAAAAGACTTCAATTTGAAGCTCCTGGAACATATCATCATAGCTTAATGGTTTCAAATTTAGCAGAAGCTGCAGCTGAAGCAATCGGAGCAAACCCAATATTAGCAAGAGTTGGTGCTTTTTACCATGATATCGGAAAATTAAAAAGACCTTTATTTTTCGTTGAAAACCAATCTTACTTTGGAATTGAAAATCCTCATACAAAACTTAATCCAAGATTAAGTAAAATGGTTATAACAGCTCACCCTAAAGATGGGGTTGAATTAGCGAAAGAATACCACTTGCCTGCTATTATTTCAAACTTCATGTTGCAACACCATGGAGAAGGACTTGCAAGTTATTTTTATAACCAAGCTATTGCAGAAGAAGGAATTGAAAACGTTAAAGAAGAACAATTCAGATACACAGGTCCTAAACCTAATATGAAAGAAACAGCAATTCTTATGATTGCAGATGCTGTAGAATCTGCTGTTAGAGCATTAAAAAATCCAACAAATGAAGAAATAGAAGAAATCATTGCAAAAATCATTAAAGAAAGATTAAATGATGGGCAATTATCTGATGCACCTATAACTCTTAAAGACTTGAAAATTATTTCAACCACTTTCAGTAGAATACTTAGAGGTATGCAACATCAAAGAATTAAGTACCATCAAGATATGGTTAAAGAACTTGATAAAAATGATACATCTAATAATATTAACCCAACATTTGATAAAGATTTAGAAGACAAAATTAAACAATTGGAACAAAATAAAAATGAGCAACAAAATAATTAATATTTTCACTGAGAATATTTATCCTGATTGGGATATAGATGAACTAAAAGCTATTGAAGTTGGAAGAAAAGTATTTAATTATTACTTAAAACATTTATTAAATAAATCTTGCTTATTTGGGTTTGATTTTGAAACAATTACTTTTGATATACTTTTCTGCGATAGTAATAAAACTCATCAAATCAATAAAGAATATCGAGAAAAAGATTATCCTGCAGATATTATCACTTTCGCTATTTTTGCAGATGATGATGCAAAATTTGTTTTTGATGGGGATATTAACTTAGGAGAAATAATTATTGCTTTAGATAAAGTTAAAGAAGAAGCAAATAAAAAAAATATAACAGCAGAATATGAACTATATTTTTTAATATCTCATGGAATTATGCATTTATTAGGATTTGACCATCAGACAGAAGAAGATTATAATTTTGTTGTAGAACAACAAAATAAAGCATTAAAATATGCATTAGAGGATAGCAATGACAAAATTTAAATCACAAGGATTTGGTAATACTTTTAAAAATGCAAGAAAAGGCTTTAGACTTGTTGTAAAAAGTGAGCGAAATTTAAGAGTTCACTTGGTTGTTGCATCTCTAGTTATAGCAATGGGATTTGTTTTTCAATTCACAGCAATTGAATTTTGTATTGCATTAATTGCAATTGCAAATGTAATTGTAGCAGAAATGTTAAATACCGCAATTGAATTCGCCCTTGACTCTATTTATCATAATAAATACAGTAAAATGGTTGGAATGGCAAAAGATATTTCAGCCGGAGCTGTTATGTTTGCGACTATCATAAGTAGTATCATAGGTTTCATCCTATTTGGAAAAGCGGCATTTGATATGTTTTTAGCAACATTTTTGTAAACTTTTGTTAATAAATACCTCAGAGAGTTAAAGTTTTTAATTAAATATCCGTATAGTAAACTATCAGGAATGGGAATTAGGAAACAAAAAGGACAAAGGTATTTATAATGCAGATAGTGAATTAAATTTTTATTAGTCGGACAAATTTTGATTTGTAAAAATTCCGACTATATTTAGTATTGCATTAATTAAAAATTAGTATCAAAAATTATAAATTGAAAGGTATTTTCAATTTATAACAAATTGCAAGAATCAAAAATATAATTTTTCCCTATAATTTATATGGCGCCATTGGCGCCTTTTATTTT
>CALVEW010000205.1 GCA_944326645.1 Candidatus Gastranaerophilales bacterium | reverse complement strand
AATCCTTTCATAATGATACAATTACTAAATGAAATTTGATAAATTTAAAAATTTATTTTGTACAAATCTTTTATCTATTATTGGTTATATTTATTTAATTTATTATTTATGGATACATTTTTATTACGAACCTTTACTACAACAAGATATTATAAAGAACTCTAATGTTGATATAGAACTTTCTCAAGTATCACATAATATACTCTATTTCAATGCAATAATTGCTTATACAATTTTATCAATTCTTGTATTTATTATACTTAGTGTATTAATACTTATTGAATGTATTTTACGGGAAAAGAATATTATTCCTGAATTGAAAACTCCCAATAATAAAATATATAAAACTTCATTTATAATAGGGTTGCTATTACAACTAACACCTATTTTATATTTGTTTTTAATATTTATCTTTCCAATTGTTAGATATAATCTTATGAACAACTAAATAAACTAACCAAAAAACAACTCCCACCTATCTCGGTGGGAGTATGACTAAAAAAAAATGCGCCAAAACAAAAAGGTATTATATTACTAATTTTTAGCAATAATACAATTACATATATTGAAATAAGAAAAAAAGAGATAAAATTATCTCTTTAATAAAATTAAAAAGTATAACTTTAACTTATTAAAAATTCCTAATTTTTTATATTGATAATAACCATTTTTATATTCAATACTAAATTCATCAAAAACAAATTCAGATAAAGAATTCTTATTATAAAATTTTGATTCTATTTGCATATTATAAAAACTATTTGTTTTAGATTTAATAATTTTTATTCCTTTTTGTGGATAAAAATTTACCATAGATATATTATGATAAATATTATTTTCTTTTTCTAAAATAAATAACTGTACCCCACTATCAGAATAATATGCATCAGAGAACCCAATCACTTCATCAATGCCATCATTATTCAAATCAAATAATACAGCATGAGTACACTTATTAATTGGGAAATTAATATATATGTTATTAAAATTTGGACATTCTTGAATCAAATAATTTTGTAAAATCTTAATCGCTTTAGGATTATCAAAATTATCAAATGATTTTATTGTGTATAAACTATCATATTTTTTTAAAAATATAATCAAGCAAATACATATCAAAATTAAATAAATAATTATTTTTTTCATATAGCGATTTTAATAAATTAATGATTTATTTTCAAGAAATATAACTAGCTTGTTTATACACCTTTAATTTTAAATTCTTGTTATAATAAAATAATGCTAGATAGATACAGACACAGTATAAGTGGAACTATACAATCAATTACAGGGTATATTTTTAGTATCTGGTATTATAATATACTATCAATTTCAGGTCCTAGAGAAAATTTTGTAATTATCCATATTTGGTATGTAATGTTTACGATATTTTTATCGCTAATATACCAAATTGAGAAACATACTAATAGTAAAAAATCTAATACTTATAAAAATAATATTTTATACAAAATTATATTTAATATAGGAATATTCCTTACATTATTACTTTTATTATTAACTTTTGTTCCATTTATTAGAGATATTATTCCCCTTTAATTTAAAATATATGTTAATATAAAACTTATGAAACTATATAAAAAAATCATTTTAATAACATTCATTTGTATATCTGTAGGATTCAATATCAAACATATATTTTGGCCGTATGATTTCAAGACACAAGCTGAAATGGTTAATGTTTCAATCAAAACAAGAGATTTTTCAGAGAAACATTTAGATGAAATTTGCGACAAAATAATGGACAATTTCAAAGCAGACGAAAATTTTGTTTCAATGTTTAAATTAAATTTATACATGTATAAAAAATATCAATTACTACAACGAGATACCGTTCTTCCTGCTAAAAAATATGATGATACTGCTTATGGTACAAACTATCCAATATATAGTAATTCATATATAGAAGAATTAAACGAAAACAAAATCAAAGAATATAAAAGAGCAGTTGAAACATATTGTCTATACAATGACGTTTATCAACCTGAAGGTATATGTAGCGAAGAAACAATCGATAATCTTTTTAAATAACAATTATTTATAAATAATTTCTTCTAAATTTCTACAATCATTTTTAAGACTATTTGTTTTTTCTTTTAATAAATTAATAATTGTGGACATTTTACATTGTTCACAAGTTAGTTCTTCATAAGCAATTTCTGATAGTATTTCAGATAAATCTCTCACCATACGACAGTTCAAATTTAAATCAGCAATTAAACTAATAATTTTATCATTATCCATATCGTCAACCCTATCTCGTTCGCGAAAGCAATAATTTAATAATTAAATTATAATAACTGATGATTAAAAAAATATAGCTTGGAGGAAAATATGGACATAAATCAATACGCATCAGAACGAATAAGAGAAATAAGATTAGAGAAAAAATTATCCTATGAGGAACTGTCAAAAAAGACACAAATAAGTATTTACAGATTACAAAGGATAGAAAACAATAAAACAAAAATCACTTTAAAAATATTAGAGTTGCTTTGCAAAGGTTTAGGAATAAGCCCACAAGAATTGTTCAAAGGGATATAAAATTGATGATTAGGGATAAATAGAGGGGTAAATGGAGGTAAATAAATGTATTCTTTTTTTGTCACCCTGAATTTATTTCAGGGTCTTACCAAGTTGGCATAACATATCAAACTAGTAAGATTCTGAAACGAGTTCAGAATGACTAGAATAATATTTATGTTTGTTTTAATTTTGCAAATCAGTTGTAGGGTGCAATTATTTGCACAATTCATTTGCCCCAAAAAGTGGACAAAGTCCGATTCACGGAAAAACCTTAATCACTCTAAACCACGACTCACGAGTCACAACTCACGATTCACTACTTGGTCACTTGATTACTTTACCACTTGGTAACTGCTATTAATTGATATTAGATAAAAATAAGATATAATTAAATTTATGAAAAAGATAAAAGATAGAATATCAAATTTTTAT
>CALVEW010000204.1 GCA_944326645.1 Candidatus Gastranaerophilales bacterium | reverse complement strand
AATTATCAGTATTATCAGATGTTCAAAAAGTTGACGTAGTTGGACACTCAATAGGTAAAGGTTTCCAAGGTACAGTTAAAAGATGGAACTTTGGAAGAGGACCTATGGGCCACGGTTCAAAGAATCACAGAGAACCAGGTTCAATTGGTGCTGGTACAACTCCAAGCCGCGTAATCAAAGGTAAGAGAATGGCTGGTAACATGGGTAATGAAAGAGTTACAATCACAAAATTAAAATTAGTTAAAGTTGATTCAGAAAACAATCTAGTTTTAATTAAAGGATCAGTTCCAGGATGTGAAGGAAGATTAGTAACAATCACTCCGTCAAGAACAAAATGGAACTAAGCGCGAAACACTACGCAAGCGACGTAAGACTGAGGACGTAAGTCCGAAAGTCCACAGGAGCAAAATCCCGTGATAATAACTGACAAGAGTAAGTCATAAAAATTCTCGGCTGGTCTTGCCATATAAAGCGAAAGCAAGCGGTAAGCAGTTTAAACGGAAAGTAATATTAATAAGGAAAAACAAACAATGTCAAAACAAATATTAAGTACAAATGGTGAAAAGTTAGGTGAAATTACTTTAAACGAAGCAGTTTTTGGTGTAGAACCTAATTTACACGTAATGCATTTAGCGTTAAGAAGACAATTAAATAATGCTCGTCAAGGCTCAGCAAATTGTAAAACAAGAGCTGAAGTATCAGGTGGCGGAAGAAAACCTTGGAAACAAAAAGGAACTGGTAGAGCAAGAGCTGGTTCAACAAGATCTCCATTGTTTGCAGGTGGTGGTGTAATCTTTGGACCAAAACCAAGAAACTACGACTTAGCAATGCCACAAAAAGCTAGAAAATTAGCATTAAGATCAGCTTTGTCTGCAAGAGAAGCTCAATTAGTAATAGTAAAAGATTTCTCAGCTATTACAGAGCCAAAAACAAAATTGTTAACTTCTTCATTAAAATCATTACAAGTATCAGGTAAAGTTCTTTTAATTGCAGATACAACAAAAGAAGAAAATAAAAATTTACTATTAGCAGGACGTAATATCCCAACATTAAAAATGATATTACCATCTAACCTAAACGTAAAAGATTTATTAGAAGCTGATTTTGTAGTAGTTACTGAATCTGCAATTAGTGATATAACAGAAAGGTTACAATAATGAGCAGCAAAGAAAGATTATATGAAATAATAAAGAAGCCAATCATTACAGAAAAATCAATGATGGCAACAACAATGGGACAATATACATTCGAAGTATTGGAAGATGCAACAAAGATTGAAATTGCTCAAGCAGTTGAATTAGCATTTCCAGGCAGAAAAGTTAAAAAAGTAAGAACTGTATATATGCCTTCACATTCAAAAAGAATGGGATACAAATTTGGTAGAACTGATTCAAGCAGAAAAGCAATAGTAACTATCGAAGGAGATCCAATTGAAGAATTAGTTGGAGCATAAAACTCAAGCTAATTAAGTTAAGTACACAATCAGTCGAGGCAATAGGGGAAACCTGAACAAGTAAGACTGAAGCCAATATAATAGGAGAAAATAAAATGGCAATTCGTAAAATTAATCCGACATCTCCGGGACAAAGAGGTATGACAAAGAGTGATTATCAAGAAATCACTACATCAACTCCTGAAAAATCATTATTAAAACCAATAAAGAAAACAGCTGGTAGAAATAATACAGGTAGAATTACTTGCCGTCATAAAGGTGGTGGAGTAAAAAGAGCCTATCGTATAATTGATTTCAAAAGAGAAAAATTCGGAGTTCCAGCAACAGTTAAGACAATTGAATACGATCCAAACAGAAATGTAAGAATTTCATTAGTATTTTATGCAGATGGTGAAAAGAGATATATCTTAACACCAGAAGGCTTGAATGTTGGAGATGTAATCGTATCAGGTCCTGATGCAGAAATCCAAACAGGTAATGCACTTCCATTGGATTTAATTCCATTAGGTACAATAGTACACAATATAGAATTAACTCCAGGCAGAGGTGGTAAAATGGTAAGATCTGCTGGTAATGCAGCACAAGTAATGGCAAAAGAAGGCAATTACGTAACAGTAAAATTACCATCAGGTGAAATGAGAATGGTAAGAAAAGAATGTATGGCAACAGTTGGTGCTTTAGGCAATGCTGAATTCAAAAACTTATCAATCGGAAAAGCTGGTAGAAAAAGATACATGGGCATCCGTCCAACAGTACGTGGTGTAACAATGAACCCTTGCGATCACCCACACGGTGGTGGTGAAGGTAAAACAGGTCCAGGGGGACATCCAAAAACTCCTTGGGGTAAACCAGCATTGGGTTACAAAACTCGTAAGAAAAATAAAGCATCTAATAAATTAATTGTTAGATCTCGTAAGAAATAATAAGAAAATATAAAACATAAAGGAGAAATTAATGGCACGTTCATTAAAAAAAGGCCCATACGTAGAAGAATCATTACAAAAGAAAATTGACAATATGAATGCTAATTCTGAAAAGAAAGTAATCAAAACATGGTCAAGAGCGTCAATGATTATTCCTGATATGTTAGGTCATACAATAGCTGTTCATAACGGGAAAACTCACGTTCCTGTATATGTAACAGAACAAATGATTGGTCATAAGTTAGGCGAATTTGCACCTACAAGAATGTACAAAGGTCACGCTGATACAGCCAAGAGAAAATAACAAGAAAAAATAAGGGAAAAATAAAAATGGAAGCAAAAGCAAGACAAACAGATATAAAAATGACTGCGAGAAAACTTCGTAGAGTAATCAACGAAGTAAGAGGTAAAGCGGTTAAAGAAGCTCGTACAATGTTACGTTTTATGCCTTATTTTGCAGCAAAAGTAGTTGAAAAAAACTTAGTAGCTGCAGTTGCTAATGCACGCGAAAAATACGGTGTAGATGAAGATTCATTAAAGATTTCAGAAATCTATGCAGATGAAAGTGCAACATACAAAAGAGGTAAACCAAGAGCTCAAGGACGTATTTACAGAAGATTAAAACGTACTTCTCACCTC
>CALVEW010000203.1 GCA_944326645.1 Candidatus Gastranaerophilales bacterium | reverse complement strand
CTGCTAACCTTTTATAAAATTTCTCATCTTCTTTCATAAAATCTCCTTTTTATATAACTTTAACAAATAAATATCTAGTTTGACATATAATTTTTTAAAAAATTTACAAAAATTATAATTAATCAAATATTAATATAATTAATCCGCGATAGAATTAAAATAAAAAGAAATATACCATGTTGTTATGGAATTCAATGTTAAAAAATTATTTGGAAGAAATTTAAAGAGATTAAGAAATGAAGCAGATTTAAGCCAAGAAGTTTTTTCTGAAAAAATTGGTATGCAGCCACAGAGTATTAGTAACTTAGAAACAGGAAGATATTTTGTTTCGGCAGAAACTTTAGAAACTATTTGCCAATACTTAAAAGTAACCCCATTAGAATTCTTCTTAAGTTTTAAGCAAGATATTCAACCAACAGATAAAGAAAAAATTGATGTTATTAATAGCATATTGTCTAACATGGATTCTGAAAAGCTAGAACAAATTTATAAAATGATTCTTGCTTTGAGATAGATTTGAAGCAACAAATTATACAGCTAATTATTTGTGATAAGTTTCATTTTTAGAGATTTTAAATGCTCGATATATTTGCTCAACTAAAATTAATCGTGTAAATTGGTGCAAAAATGTCATCTTTGATAAACTTAGTTTTAAATCAGACAAATCTCTAACTCTTTTTGATAAACCACAAGATGAACCTATTATAAATACAATCTCTGAAACTCCTGTATTTGTTATTTCTTCTAATTTTTTAGAAAATTCAACAGAATCAAATTGCTTACCTTCAATTTCCATTGTGATTACATAACTTGATGGCTTTATATTAGCAATAATTTTTTCTGCTTCCATATCAAGAACTTTTTCTGTTAAATTTTCATCTTTAATTTCTATTGGTTGAAGCTCACATATCTCTATATTTACATAAGGGCGCAAACGTTTAAGGAATTCGTCTATCCCATCTTTTAAAAATTTTTCTTTTATTTTTCCTAATGCAATTATTTTTATTTTCATAAAATAATAATACCACTTAATTACCTCATATGGTAATGTTTCACCTCATAATATAAAGTAAATTTTATTAGTGTGGGGGATAAAATAATGAAAAAATATCCAATACTATTATTATCTTTATTATTAACTTCAACTGTTTCTTTTGCTGATTTTATTCAGTTTGGAATGCCATATTATCCATATAATGATTGGGCATACAGAAACAGTATGAATAGAGAAATTAATGAAACTATTAATGAAATGAATAGAACAAACAGTTGGGAAAATCCTTATGCAAATAATGACAGAGGACTTATTTCAAACTTCTTTAAGAAAAAAAATAACGATGACAAGTATTCAAGAGGAAAAATGGATGAATCTGATATTGAATATTTGTTATCTAAAATGGAGAACAAGAGATTTGGACAAACTTATTCAAATTTAGATATCGATAACAGGCTTGACAGACTCGATTCTCAAATGTTTGGAGCAATACAATCAGGAGATTATAAAACCAGATTAAACAGACTTAAACATGCTTTTGCTGCAGAATCTTCTCGTAGTTATAAAGCTAAAACAAGTAAACTAAACAATTTTAAAGAAATGTTCTCATCAGGATACCCAACAAGTATTCCTGCAAGTAGCGATTATTATTCTTCATTAAATGGAATGTTTTGGTAATGAATAAAAGAAATGGGCAGATTTTCTGCCCATTGGTGTTATATTATATGTGTTTTATTATATGCTATTTTATTTCAATGGATAATTTTCCATCACAAATTCGATATCCTTATCTCCCCTTCCTGATAAGTTAATAAGGATTTTTTCGCCTTTGTTTATTTCTGCTAGTTTCAATCCTAAAGCTACTGCATGTGAACTTTCAAGAGCAGGAATAATTCCTTCTAATCTTGATAATTCATAAAATGCACTAATAGCTTCCATATCGGTTATCGTTTCATAATTTACTCTGCCTATTTCTTTTAAATAACAATGTTTTGGTCCAACTCCCGGATAATCAAGACCACTTGCAACCGAATAAGCATTTGCGATATTACCTTCTTCATCTTGTAATAATAAACATTTAAATCCGTGCAAAATGCCTTCTTTACCATAAGTTAAACTTGCAGCATTTTCTCCTAGTTTTTCACCTTTTCCCAAAGGTTCTACACCATATATTTTTACTGATTCATCATCTAAAAATCCGCTAAATAATCCTATTGAATTTGAACCTCCGCCAACACATGCAACTATATGATCAGGTAACATGCCTGTCATATCAAGCATTTGTTGTCTTGCTTCTCTGCCAATTATCGATTGAAAATGCTCAACCATCATTGGAAAAGGATGAGGTCCAACTGCTGAACCAATTGCATAAATCGCTGTTTCATATTCTTTTGAATATGCAATAAATGCTTCATCAACAGCTTCTTTTAATGTCATTGTCCCACTTTTTACAGATATAATATTAGCACCTAGGATTTTCATTCTATCTACATTTGGTTTTGCTTTTTGAATATCTACTTCACCCATATAGATATCACATTCTAAACCCATTAATGCTGCTGCTGTTGCAGTAGCTACACCATGTTGTCCTGCACCTGTTTCTGCAATAATTTTTTTCTTACCCATTCTTTTTGCCAGTAATGCTTCGCCTAAGCAATGATTAATTTTATGTGCTCCTGTATGGTTTAAATCTTCTCTTTTTAAATAAATATCTGCACCATATTTTTCCGATAAATTTCTGGCATGGTATACAGGGCTTGGACGTCCTACATAATTTTTTAATAAATCATTCAATTCTTGATTGAAAATAGGATCATCTTTTATTGCTATAAATGCTTCTGTTATTTTATTAAATTCAGCTTTTAAACCTTCCGGTAAGAATTGACCGCCAAATTTTCCGAAAAATCCTTCTTCTGTTGGTAATACATTATTTGTTATTTTTGTTTCCATAATTATTTCTCCTTTATCAATTTACTTACAATAGCGTTTTCATCTTTTAAAATTCTAGAACCTCTTGTTACTTTGCAAAGACTAACA
>CALVEW010000202.1 GCA_944326645.1 Candidatus Gastranaerophilales bacterium | reverse complement strand
ATTAGAATATTTTTTAGTTCCTTGCAATAATAATCTATTCATTAAAGAGTATGTACCGGCATGTTTTTCCGATTTATTAATTGCAATATTAATAGTAAAAGCGATTCTTGGTGTATTTTTATTTTGTTTATAAACTGATTCAATATTATTATTTAACTTAAATTCTTTCATAAAACCCTCATTCATTACCTTTATTTAATCACAAATTTCGGTAAACTACAAATTCTTAATAAAAAAGACTCACATTTCTGTGAGTCTTTTAAAAATGCCCTTGGCCAGACTTGAACTGGCACCGAGGGATAACCCCGATTGGATTTTAAGTCCAACGCGTCTACCGATTCCGCCACAAGGGCAAGCATTTTTATTTATTTGTCAATTTTGTCTTTCAACATGACTATCATAATACAGACATAATTAATTGTCTAGTAACTTTTTTTTCAATATGCTATAATACAGCTATGACTAATCAAGAAGACTTTATTTCAACTGTTTCACACGAGTTAAGAACCCCTTTAACAAGTATTAGAGGTTTCGCTCAAACCATGCTTTCATCTTGGGATAAACTTGATGATGAAAGTAAAAAAAAATTTTTAGGGATTATTGAACAACAGTCTAATAGACTTATTAATCTTGTTGAAAATATTTTATCTGTTACAAAATTACCAAAGGACTCGCTTATTTTGAAAAATATAGATGTTAATACTTCTATAAATCCTGTCATACAGATTGTTCAACAACAATATAAAACTCATAAAATTGTTAAATTATTTGATAAATCAAATCCGCATGCTTCACTTGATTTAGAAAAATTTCAGCAAATTATGATTAATCTAGTAGAAAATGCTGCAAAATATTCTGATGATAATTCTACAATTAAGATTATTACAGAGCATGACGATAAGAACGTCATCATTAAAGTCCAAGATGAAGGAATTGGGATAAATGAAGAATTTGCAGAAAAAATATTCGAAAAATTCTCTCGTATTGATAACCCTCTAACTCGTAAAATACAAGGTAGTGGACTCGGTTTATATATTACAAAAACTCTTGTTGAAAAAATGCAAGGAAATATTAGTTTTAAAAATCTTACTAAGGGAACTGAATTTCAGGTAAAATTCCCTTTATACAATATAGAGGAACATGTTAAATGCTCAGTAACGCAATAATTATTGATTCAAGAAAAGAATTATCTGTAAAATACAAAAAAGCATTAGAATCTTCTGATACTTCTGTTTCTATCGTGAAAAATTTAAACGACGCATTTAAATACATCCAAGATTACGAACCTGATTTGATAATTATTTCTGATAGTATTCCTGAAGCCTTAGAAGATTTTTGTCATAAAATTCGTGTATTAACATACAATATGAGACCAATTATTATTGCATTATCAAAATCTGCTGAGCTACAAGATAAAATTAAAGTTCTTGAGGCCGGAGCAGATGATTTTATTAGTGAGCCTGTAAATATTGAAGAATTCAAAACAAGGATTAAGGCTCATTTAAGACGAGAATTAGAATCTAATCTTGATAATAAAACATTGTTACCTAATAAAAAATATTCAATGCGTGCAATAAAAAGAGTCTTAGCACAAAATAAAAATTGGGCTGCTTTATTAATAAGTATTGAAAACTTTATACCATATAAAGAAGTTTATACAGAACTTGCTGCGGATAGAGTAATTCAAGCATTTATTGCAATTATGAAATCAGCTCTTTCTAATGATGATTTTTTAAGTCAAATTTCTGATAATGAGTTTGTTATACTTACAAATTCTTCAACTTCAGAAAAAATTGCATCATTTTTAAGTTTTGCATTTGATACAATAGCTCCGAAATTTTACTCTCCTGAAGATGTTAAAAGAGGATACATGTTATTACAGGGTGATGAATTTGCTGGGATTAGAATACAATTCTTATCTCTTGCAATAGGTATTATTTCAAGTGAGTTTGATTCTTATAACAATACTGATAAATTAATATCAAAACTATATCAATTAAAATCTATGGCTAAACTTCCAACTAAATCTAATTATATTGTTGATAGACCTAAATTAACAGGTGAAAATTCAATTAATTATAATCGATTTAACAAAAAAATTGCCATATTTGAAAAAGATGAAGCTCTACAACTCCTACTAAGAACAACTTTAGAACTACAAGGATATGATGTTATTTCTTCAGAAAAAGAAATGGAAGAATATCAGCCTGCAGTAATATTGATTGACTCTGGTGATGATATGAAAGGATTAGATTTGTGTTCTAAAATAAAATCTACTGCAGAATTTGCGAATACAAAAATTATTGCAACCTCTGTTCAACACGATAAAACCCTAGTATTAAATTCTGGAGCTGATTTATATATTCCAAAACCCTATGAAATAGCTACAATTATAAAATGGGTTGAATACTTCATTAATCAATTAAATTACTAATCTAATAAAGTATCTAATAAATTTGCAGCTTCCTTATATTTACCAATATTAGCTTGTTGTTTATTTCTACGAATATAACTTCTTAAAGCTTCTCGTATAAATTCACTTCTTGTTCTATGCTCAGCACTTGCAAGTGAATCAACTTCATTTAAAAATTCAGGGCTAATTGATACTAAAACTCTTGCCATAATCTCTCCTCTAATTTTTAAACAAAACCTCCTGATATTACATCAGGATGGTTTTGTTTTTATATAAAAATCTTCTAATTAATTAGCTTTCAATTTGTTGTGCAAGTTCAAATGTTTTATGAGTTAATTGCATTGTTTCATGGTTTAGAATACCACGATTTAATTGTGTATAAAAAGCTTTTTTAGAATTTAATTTATTTTTCAAATATTCATAAGCAACTTTAGGGTCACATTTATTGCCACAAGTGAATAAGTCTACTGCAGCATAACCCAATTCTGGCCAAGTATGTATTGATAAATGACTTTCAGCAATGATAACTACTCCACTTACCCCAAATGGTGAAAACATGTGAAAACATTTTTGAACAACTGTTGCTCCACATTCAATTGCTTCATCTACCATATTATTGTCAATTCTATCTTTATTATTTAAAAT
>CALVEW010000201.1 GCA_944326645.1 Candidatus Gastranaerophilales bacterium | reverse complement strand
AGATGTATAAAAATCAATCAATATATGGTACAAATTCTAGTAATAGATGATGTAATAAGAGAAATCCATAAAGGGAATATGCAAGGAAACGAAACTTATCCTTATAAAGTTAAGAAAAAACTTTTTGAAGAATCCGAAGGAAGGATAATGATAAGTCTATCATCTTATAAATACTCAGAAGATGAAGCAGCAAAAGCTGTTGAAGAATATGAACATCGTTGGGAGGGGTAGGGGTAAATGAGTATTCTATTTTTTATCTAAAACTTTTATAATATGCCACCCAAATTGTGTCTTAATAGGTTCTGATACTTCTCCTATAGCCATATCAAAGCTAGGTTTTTCAAATTCTGGAACCATTTGACCTCTGCCAAAGTAGCCTAAATCTCCGCCATTTCTGCCTGATGGACAAAGAGAATATTCTTTTGCTAATTCTTCAAAACTTTCACCATCTGCGATTCGTTTTTCAAGATGTTGTGCTTCTTCTTGTGTTTTAACAAGAATATGCTCAGCTCTAACTTGAGTATATTCATAGGCTAGAGTTAAATTGGTTGTTGCAAGAAATGTTGTAAATAATAATGCGCAAATTGTTAGAATTTTTTTCATAATCACTCTCCATATATGTATAAAAATATTTTATATGAAACTAAAAATTTTTCTATAGTAAGGTATATAATTTTTTGAAAAACCTTTATTTTTATTGTAGTTTTCAATCTTTGTTTCCGGAGTTTGTCTGTATAATTTTATAAATATAACCTCAGGAGGGTTGCAAAACCTAAACTTACTAAGAGTTGCAATCCCACCTGATACATATAAATGTTTGTTATTTTCTACAACATATCCTTTTCTATATCTTTGATGATATTTTGAAGGAACAAATGGTGATCCTAAATATGGAATGTAAATTTCTCCACCATGAGTATGCCCGCTAAGTGTTAAACTTGTATTTTGTGGTATTTGAGGGAATATATCAGGGTTATGCGATAAAACAATTGTTGGCAGATTAATATTCCCAATAATTGTTTTAGGATTAAGTGAATAATGCCATAAATCTTTTAAACCAACAATTCTAATCCCGCATGAAAGATATGAGCTTTCGTTTTCTAATAGTTGAATGTTTGAGTTCTCAAGAATTCTATTTACAATATATGGAGGTTCATAATCATGATTTCCTAATATCGCATAAACCCCATATTTTGCTTTTAATTTTTTTAACGAATCTGAAATATCTTGTTCAGAAATTTTAGAATATTCAATGTATTTGGCATCAAAATCGCCTAATAAAACAATTAAATCAGGTCTTTCGTTGTTTACTCTCTCTGTAATTTTATCTATTTTATTACAATCAATGTTGCCAGTACCTATATGTAAGTCAGATATGACTGCAATTTTAAAACCATCTAAATTTTTATCCCAATTTTGAGTATAAATATTTTGATTTTTATATATTAGTAAATTGGGTTCTATAAAGCTAGAATATATAAATAACAATATAATAAAGAATAATACAAAAATATTTTTCATTGTTTTATATTATCATAAATCAATTATAATAAAATATTATCTATTATATAGTTGCCTTTAGTTCTTTTTCTAGTGCTTCTAGGGAGTTTATATAATCATCGTGAAAATCTTTTGATATTCCTTGATTAGCTTTTTTATTTATAATGTCTTGTAATTTTCTCTCTAAAGAATTTACAAATGTTGTTGAGTCTGCAAATTCTTTATTTATATTTATAATATCTTTAGTTTGTTTTAAATCTCCACTAATATTTTTTAACCCTTTTCTAGAAATAGTGTTATCTTTTAGTAATTCAACAAAGGCTAAAGATATTTTACGAAGTAATTTATTTACATCTTCAGAAGTTTTTGCAGTTGGATATAGTTGAATAAATGTATTATTGATAATGTTTTCTTTGTATCCAGCTCTGCTCGGTAAAAAATCTATTGGAGTTAGTTTACCATTTTTCTTGTTAAATAAAATGTTTTTGCCACCAAAATCGTGTCTAAAACCTTCACTTGCGGCATTATATATGTATTTTAAACATTCTTTTATGCTGCTTGTCGGTAATGTTTCACTTGAAATATTTACTGAAATAGGACTTCCTTCAATATATTTCATAATGCTTATATGATTTCCTATTTTCGCTTTAATGTGATTAGTCCTGTCTAATTTTTTAATATCAAGATTTATTGGATTATTAAGTTCTTCTTTAATTTTTTTATTGTTGTTTATTTTTAGTGTAAAATTTGAATTTTTTATTTTATAAACAATACCTTCTGCCCCCTTGCCAACTATTTCAAAGCTATCTTTGATGCTTTGTGGGACGTATTTAATGCTTTGAGGGTTTTGCGGAACTCTGTTATTTAATATTTTTTTAGAATTTAAAACTCCACTTTTAAAAATTGAGTTTCGTAAAATTGTAATATTTAACATATTTTGCACACTACCTATATTTTATTTAACAAAAATATTCTGCTAAATTTGCTTAATTTTATATAAAATGTTACAAATTCACAGTAATAAATAAAAAAAAGTTACTTTATAAAAAAGTAACTTGGTGTTTTATGTGTTCTGTTAATTAATATATTTATCTATTATGTGTAATTAAGCAACAACATTTAATGATTTGTTGCTTTTTGGAGTTTCATGGTTGGTTAAATACCCAAATGTTCTATATAACTTGTATCCTAAAGATTTGATAGGATTTGAGTTAACAGAATTTGCTTCTTGAGCGATATATCTTTCTCTAGCAAATTTAACAGCTGCGCTTTGAGATTGGATCATTAAACCTGCATCTCTATTGTTCATTGAAGAACTTGCAACATTTTCTCTAAATTTTATATTATTATTTAAATTATAGTTATTTATTTTAGCAACTTTCATAGTAGCCTCCGTTTCGATTGTTAATTAAGTGTTTTAACTACACTTCATTTAACACTTATATTATGATACATAACTAATTATTTGTCAAGTGTTTTTGTTACACTTATTTAATATTTCTGTAAATACCTATAGGTATTGAGTTTTAGATAAAGTGTATATTATACGTTTAATAGATGT
>CALVEW010000200.1 GCA_944326645.1 Candidatus Gastranaerophilales bacterium | reverse complement strand
ATTGAAGCTAATGCAATTCTTAGATTGAAATCAGGGATAAATGAAGATTTTGATAAAGCTATTGATTTACTTTATAGTTCAAAAGGTAAAGTGATTATTACTGGCATGGGAAAATCCGGTCTTATTGGTAAAAAAATTGCAGCAACACTTACATCTACCGGAACTCCATCATATTTCTTGCACCCTGCAGAAAGTACTCATGGGGATTCAGGGATTATTACAAGAGATGATGTTGTAATCGCTATTTCTAATAGCGGAGAAACTCAAGAACTTCTCAATTTGCTACCTTTAATAAAACGATTTGGTGTTCCTGTTATATCAATGACAGGCAATTTAAATTCAACACTTGCAAAAGCAGGTAATGTTGTTTTAGATATATCTGTAGAAAAAGAAGCTTGTCCATTAGGTAAAGCTCCAACAGCAAGTACTACAGCAACTCTAGCAATGGGGGATGCTCTAGCTGTTTGTTTATTGAAAAAACGTGGATTTACAGAAGAAGATTTTCTTGTTTATCACCCAGGTGGAGCTCTTGGCAAAGGAATAAAATTCCATGTTGAAGATTTGATGTTACAAGAAAATCTCCCAATTGCTTCTGAAGATATGATGTTTACTGATTTAATAAAATTAATATCTGAGCATAAGCTTGGTATGGCTATTTTGACAAATCAAGCAGGAGAATTAACGGGTATATTAACAGATGGTGATATTAGACGTATTGTTATAAAATACAATTCTGATTTATCAAAACTAATAGCAAAAGATGTGATGACAAAAAATCCTAAAACAGTTGCTAAAAGTGATTTTGCTGCAAGTGCATTACATTTAATGGAAAAATATTCAATTACGGCATTGGCTGTTGTTGATAATAAAAATATTCCAATAGGAGTTGTTCACATTCACGATTTATTAAAAGCAGGAGTTGTATAAATGGATATAAAAAATCTTGCAAAAAATATAAAAGTATTAGCTCTTGATGTTGATGGTGTGTTAACAGATGGAAGTTTAACCTTTTCTCAAAATGGAGAAGAATACAAAACATTTAATGCTAAAGATGGTCAAGGAATTGTTTGTTTAAATAATGCAGGATTTATTACTGCTATTATTACAGCTCGTCAAAATGGTACAGTTCAATTTAGAGCTGAAAATTTAGGAATTAAAGAACTTCATCAAGGTGTAAAATTCAAACTACCTGTTTTAGAAGAAATTGTGAAAAAATACAATTTAACATTAGAAAATGTTGCATATATGGGAGATGATTTACCGGATATTTGTATTTTAGAAAAAGTGGGACTCTCTTGTTGCCCAAATGATGCTGTAGAAGAAGTTCAAAATGTTTGTAAGTTTAAATCTAAATATAATGGCGGTAGAGGTGCTGTTAGAGAATTATGTGATTTGATTTTGAGAAGTCAAAATATTGAACCATTAGCTATTGTTCAGAAAAAACAGCAAGAAGCATTAAAACAAACTTAATTGTTTTTCAAAATGTTTTTTTAAGAATGATTTTCTATGATATGGAGTTAATCCATATTTATCTATTGCATCTAAGTGTTGTTTTGTAAGATATCCTGCATTAGATTTCCAATTATATTGAGGAAATTCTTCATCAAGCTTTTGCATGTATCTATCTCGAGTTACTTTAGCTAAAATACTTGCAGCTGCAATAGATGCAGATTTTCCGTCTCCTTTTATTACAAATTCTTGAGGATATGTAAAATCTCGTATTAGTTTATTTCCATCAACTAATACTAAAATATTTTCTTTTTTTATTTGTTCAATTATACTTTCACAAGCCAACTTCATTGCTTTTAAAGAACATGCTAAAATGTTATATTTTTCAATATCTTCAACCTCAACACATATAGTTTCATTTATAGTTTCATTTAAAACAATGTCATACAAATAATCTCTTTTTTTTGCTGAAAGTTGTTTTGAATCATTTAATATTGATAATTCTTCCATAATTTTAGGTGTAATTTTAGGAAAATAAACAGCACTTGCAAAAACACCACCCGCAGCAGGTCCTCTACCCGCTTCATCTGTTCCGATAATGCTCTGATTATAAGATTTATCAAATTCAAATAGGCATTTTGATTCAATAATATTCATAGACTAATCTTACCATAAATAGATGTTAACAATTTGTTACAAAAAGTCAATTCTGAGTAAAAAAATAACTTTATATAATTGAAGGTTATAATATATGAAAGGTTATGCTTATGGGAATCGGAAGCATTGGTAGTTCTTATTTCAACTTTATTCTTGGAACAGGTTCTGAAGAAATTGGAAAAAGAATAAAAGATACTATTAAATATAGGAAAACGCACAATTTAAGTTACACAAAAGCATTAACAACAGGTTTTAGTAGAGGTGTTAAAAAATCTTATTATCTTTCTCAGAGAAGGGGCGGATTCTTTAAGAGTTTAGCAAACGGATTCAAAGCCATTCCTGAGGGTTGGAAAGCAGGCAAAGGATTCTTTGGAAAACCTTGGGGTGCAATAAAAGGTGTTGGAAAAGCTATGCCTGCATTATTTGCCTTTTTAACAATAGCAGGAGAAATTCCTAATGCATATAAAGCAACAAAAGAACAAGGTATTGGCCAAGGTTTAAAAGAAGTAGGTAAAACTGCAGTAAGATTAACAACAGGTGCATTGTTTGGAGCAATAGGATCTGCAATATTACCTGTAGGAGGTTCAATTGTAGGTTGGATGGTCGGTGATTGGATTGGCGCTAAAATTGTTGGACGTTCATATTCTGAAAAAGCAGAAAATAAAAAAGAACAAAAAACTCCTGAACAAACAAATCCAACCCAGACAACAATTACTGCAGGTGGAATTGTTGGTAACCCAGGTTATGCAGGATATGTACAATTTCCATCAATAGATGAAAATGACTTTGGGCCTCATAGACCTTATGCAAATATATTCTTTAACAATCCTGCTGCATATGCTGATTTTGGAGCAAGAATGCCTGATCAAGCTAATGTAATGTATGGTACATATGGTTATTTCCCACAATTGGGATTTGGTGTTCAAACAAATGAAAGTCCTAATTTATTAAATAATAAATATTCAGGTGGTAACCTA
>CALVEW010000199.1 GCA_944326645.1 Candidatus Gastranaerophilales bacterium | reverse complement strand
AAAATCAGTAATAACCATTTTTATTGTTTTAGGGATATTAAGCATTTTAAATTACCCCTTTCTTCTTAACTTTTCTCTTATTGGAATTTCTCTTTCATAAACAACTTTTACTCCATCTGATAATAATGACGGAACTTGTCTAATATCTCTTATCATATGGAATAACCCAGGAGTCTCTAAGCTTGCTGCTTGATCTGAGCCCCAATTTGTTCTATCTGATGTAATATGACGTTCTACAGAGCAAGCGCCTAATGCAACCGCAAGGACAGATGGAGCAATTCCTCTTTCATGCCCCGAGTATCCTACAGGACAGCTAAATTTTTCTTTAAATGTTTTTATACAATTTAAATTAATCTCATTAGTATTCGCCGGATAAGTAGCTGTACAATGGAATATAATAGTGTTTTCTTCTCCTAAAATACTCATTGCATGTTCAATCTCTTCCATTGTACTCATGCCTGTAGATAAAAGAATTGGTTTTCCTTTTGATTTTGTATATTTCAATAATTCATCATCAGTTAAAGATGCCGAAGCAATCTTGTAACAAGGTGGGTTAAATTGCTCTATAAAATCAACGGATTGTTCGTCCCAACATGATGCAAACCACATTATTTTCTTTTCTTTACAATATTCATCAATTTGTTTATATTCTTCATATCCGAATTCTAAACCACGTTTTAAATCTCCATTAGTTTCACCAAAAGGGTTTGGACGAGGCTTTGCAAGTTCTTCTTTTGTATACACAATATCTATTGTTCTTTTTTGAAATTTAACCGCATTACAACCTGTAGCAACTGCAATATCAATTAATTTTTTTGCTTCAGCAACACTACCGTTATGGTTTATACCTATTTCCGCAATAATGAAACAAGGATGATTATCTCCTACCATTATATTGCCAATTTTAACTTCTCTTGCCATAAAATCACCTTAAATATTTTTTATAAAGCCCAAAATCTTCTTCATTAATAGTATGCTCTTTTTTTGTTTTATCTTCTACTTCTGATTTTTCATATAATATATTCATAGATTCTTCTGTTACAGATTCGGATATATTAGATTTATTGGTATTATTTTCATAATTTGATTTTTTTCCCATTGTTTTTATTAGATTAACAGAATGTTGTGACACCCCTATTAATAATTTTTCTCCTGCAATTTCAATCACTTGTAAAGTTTTATCATGGCCGATTGGGGTTGTTGATAAAACGATAGGCTTAATATCAGAATTTTCTCTGAATTCATTTTTTACAGTTTTTACACTAACTTTATTTAGCTTTGTATATAAAATTCCTGTTATGTATATTAAGAAAACTACAAATATCAAAGACATTACTACAGAAAAATAATTTGGCTCGTAACCACTTGATTTAAGAACAGAATTAATATTTTCTGTTTCAGAACTTGCTAAAGCTAAATTTGATAATATAAATAAACTTGATAGTGAATAAATAAATTTTTTCATTCCAGATTATAATCCTAATTTGATTTGTGTATAATATGATTATATCATAAAAAAATATTAGGAATGTTATATGAATTTACATATTAACTTATATGTATTATTAGTTCTTTTAATTATTACTCTTTTAGGTGTGATAAATTATTTAATGAACAAAATAAATCAAACAAAAAACCAACATAATGATATTTCTGACTACGTTTCAAGTATTATTAACACAATTAATTCTGTAAGATACGGAAATTTAATTGCAAGATTAGATAAACATCCTAATAAGGATTTTAATGAAGTATCTAAATGTATTAATAGAATGATAGAAACTCTTAATGATAGAGAAAAAATGATTGTTGAGTATCAAGGAGAATTAAGGCGAAAAAATGATTTTCTTAAAGTTATAATTAATTCTCTTTCTGATTGTATTTTGGTTCTCGATGAAAATTATAGAATAATCCAATATACAGAAAATATTAATCAATGGTTTGGTGAAGATAAAAAATATTTGAATAGTTCTATATTAAAACACATAAGAATTTCAAATGAAAAAGAAATTAATGAATTAAATGAAGATGAAATATTCATCGAAAATTCAAATGAAAGAAGATATACAGCAACAGTTACAAAATTAAATTCAGAAGAACATAGTAATAATTATCTAATGATAATAAAAGATGTAACAAATCAAAAAGAAATCGAAACTTTAAAAGAAGATTTTGTTGCAACACTCACTCACGATTTAAAAGTTCCAATTATTGCAGAGTCAAATATGTTGAATTTTTTACTTTCAGAAAAATTTGGCGCACTAAACGAAAAACAAAGAGAAGCAATCGAAAATATGCAAAACTCTAATAAAGAATTATTAGAATTGGTGCATATTGTACTTGATACTTATAAATTAAAAGATTCAGGGATAGAACTTTATAAGCAACCTGTTGTTTTATCTAAACTAATTAATGAAGTAACCCAAGAAATGCAACCAATAGCTGATACTACTAAAAATTCTTTGATTGTTAAAATAAAAGAAGATAACGAGCTTCTACTAGATAAAATGCAGATGAAAAGAGTTTTAAAAAATCTTATTCAAAATGCTATTTTATACGGAAAAAGTAATTCTGATATAGAAATAAAACTATCAGAAAAAGATAAAAAAGCTCTCATAAAAGTAAAAGATTATGGGAAAGGGATTTCTAAAGAAGATTTAGCTAAAATTTTTAATAAATATTTTTCAGCGAATAAAAAATTTAGGAAAATAGGTACAGGACTTGGACTTTATCTTTCAAAAGCTATAGTTGAAGCTCATGATGGAACTTTGGTTGTTCAAAGCGAAGAGAATAAATATACAGAATTTTGTATTACTTTACCTCTATAATGTCGCCTGTACAAACTTCTTGAATATCAATATATTTCGATAAGATAATTTTAGATTTCAAGTTACAACAATGTATTGGAGCGAGATATTCAATTTTTTCATTTTTGAAAAATCTTCCTATCTTATTTATTTCATCTTCATTTTTATCAATAAGATGTAAGCCTCCGATAACTCCATATATTTTATTTATTCCTGTTACTTTTTTAGCATATTTTATAATATTAATAATCTCTGAATGAGAGCATAATGTAATTATAAAAAGTCCTTTATCAGATAAATATACAATTGCAGAATTATAAATATTTTTTGTTGGGTTATTTGGTAT
>CALVEW010000198.1 GCA_944326645.1 Candidatus Gastranaerophilales bacterium | reverse complement strand
ATGACTTGAATAATATTCGTAATAATTTATCAGGTAAATATATCTTGATGAATGATATTGATTTATCTTCATATTCAAATTGGCAGCCGATAGGTAGTGATACTAGTATTTTTACAGGGGAATTTAATGGTAATGGACATGTAATTAGTAATTTAAAAATAAATAACTCTACAGGACTAGGTGTTGCTTTGTTTTCATATGTAAGTGGTACGATTAAAAATGTAGGGGTTGAAAATGCATACGTAAATGCTGATACTGGAGTCGGAATTCTTGTCGGAGCTTGTATGGGTGGTTCCATTCAAAATAGCTATACAACAGGATCTATACAGAATAATCTACTTTCAATGGTAGGAGGTCTATGTGGAATGGCAGGCATGGGAGCTACTATTGAAAATGCATATTCTACCGCAGATATAAAAGGTTCTGCAAATGGAGCAGGATATTCAGGTGGATTGATTGGTGTAGTAGAAGATTTAACAATTAAAAATTCATTTGCCACAGGTAATGTTACTGGGTACGCTTATGTTGGTGGATTAATTGGTGGAGGGCAAAATTCAACAATTTCAAATTCTTATGCTACAGGGAATGTACATGGTGATCTATATGTAGGCGGTTGTTTAGGAATGGGTTTTAATAGTCAAATAGATAGTTTATATTCAACAGGAAGAGTATCAGGGAATAATAATGTTGGAGGTTTTTCTGGTGCATATTCCGGCACTATTGTAAATTCTTATTATGATACTGCGACCTCTGGACAGTCAGTTGGGATTAGTGATAATCAAAGTTCTGATAATGTTTCTGGAGTTCAAAGTAGTCAGTTAAATACTTTAATCGCAAATGGAACGTTATCTAAATATATACCAACTAATGCAGGTGGAAGTTCAGGACGAACATTCACTTTGCAAGTCGGAATAGATTCAACAGAGAATTCAAAAATAACCTTTGATACCGCATTAGGTTTTACGTTGAATATAGATGTATCAACAACAGCGAATGCTCAAAATGCACTTGATGAAATCGATGCGGTATTAGATTTGATAACTGCAAAACAAACAGAGTTTGGTGCAGTACAAAACAGATTAGATTCAGTATTAGATTCCTTGAATGTAAGTATTCAAAACACAACATCATCATTATCAACAATACGAGATGCAGATATCGCAAAAGTATCAGCAGATTATATCCGAGCTCAAATATTACAGCAAGCTTCAGCATCATTATTAGCAACAGCAAATCAAGCTCCTTCAATTGCTCTTAATTTGATTTAATAATGAGTAAGAATTTATTTATATCCATAGATATTTACCCTTTTCTACCCGTAGACAAATTTTTTTTATGTTATAAAATTAATATGTAAGATTAAGAGGATTTAGTAAATATGGATCAAATTGTAAAAGTAGTTTGGGATTTAAATGATAATTCTGAAAACCGTTATCAATTAGTTTATGAGATTGCTGAATTAGCAAAAAAATTAGTTGATGAAAGTCAAATGAAAAAAAATCGTGAAGATTTTGGGTTTGAAGAATATACAGAACCATCATATAAAAAAGAAAATCCGGTTGAGCATGCTTTAATGGTTAAAGCTGCAGAAGCTGATGATGACAGATTAGTTGGTTAATAAAGTTTTATAAAATAGGGCAGTATTCTTCTGCCCTATTTTAGTGTGTTTTGTGTTAAGGAGTGTAGGTATGCAAAAAACTGTAGATTTTATCAATAAGCAAATAAAAGATTTTAAGCCTGAAATCGGTATTGTGTTAGGCTCAGGTTTAGGTGATTTAGCAGATGAATTTTGCGAAATTACAATTCCTTATTCAAAGATACCAGGGTTTCCTACTTCAACAGTTCAAGGGCATAAAGGGCAATTAGTCTTTGCAACTATTAATGGAAAAAAAGTTATGATGATGCAAGGTCGTTTCCATTATTATGAAGGTCATCCTATGGAGGTTGTTACTTTTCCTATTAAGGTAATGAAAAAACTTGGGATAAAAACTGTTATTTTAACTAATGCTGCAGGTGGTGTAAATGTTTATTTTAAACCGTCAGATTTGATGTTGATAACAGATCATATTAATTTTATGGGTGATAATCCTTTGATAGGACCAAATGACGATACATTAGGAACTCGTTTCCCTGATATGAGTGAAGTTTATACTAAGGATTTACAAGAATTGGCAAAGGCTTGTGCTAAAAAATTAGGAATAGCTCTTCAAGAAGGTGTTTATATGGCTCTTACAGGACCTACTTATGAAACTCCTGCTGAAGTAAAAATGGTTAGATTATTGGGAGCTGATGCGGTTGGTATGTCTACTGTTCCGGAAGCTATTGTTGCAAGTTATTGTAAGATGAATGTATTAGGACTAAGTTGTATTTGTAACTCTGCAGCAGGAATAAGTACAGTTGGGCTATCTCATGAAGAAGTTCTACAAGCTGCTAATGCGGCTAAGTCTAAATTCAAAAACTTAGTTTTAGAAGTTATAAAAGAAATATAAGAAATGGAGGCATTATGTTAAAAGGACCTTTTTTAGATAGAAATTGGATGGGACAAAATCCGGATTATGAAGGTTCTGATATTGTAATGCTGGGTTTACCTTTTGATGGGACTGTTTCTTATCGTTCAGGTTCAAGGTTTGCTCCTGAACAAATTAGACTTGCAAGTTGGGGATTAGAAGAGTATTCTCCTATATTTGATAAACATTTAGAAGATTGTAATTTTCACGATGCGGGTGATTTAGAGTTTCCTCTAGGTAATACTAAAAAAACATTGGAACTTATTGCAGAAAATGTTAGGCAAATTTATAAGGATGGAAAAAGAGTTTTCGGTATTGGAGGAGAACATTTAGTAACATATCCAGAAATTATTGCTGTATCTGAATTTTACAAAGATTTAGCAATTGTGCATTTTGATGCTCATACAGATTTAAGAAAAGAATATATGGGCGAAGAACTTTCTCATTCTGCAGTTATTAGACTATCTACTAAATTTGTAAATCCTGATAATATCAAACAAATTGGTATTAGATCGGGAATGAAAGAAGAATTTGAATTCATGAAAGAACACAATACTCTTGCAAAAACTTACAAAGATTTAGATAAGCTAAAAAATAAACCAATTTTTGTTACTGTTGATTTAGATGTTCTTGATACTTCTATAATGCCAGGAACAGG
>CALVEW010000197.1 GCA_944326645.1 Candidatus Gastranaerophilales bacterium | reverse complement strand
AGACAATTAAAAGAATTAGGATATGAACCAATAGTTTATTTCTTTAATCCAAATCTTGATACACAAGAAGAATTTGATAGAAGATTAGAAGCTCAAAAGACGGTTTGTAATTATTATAATGTTGAACTTATTGTTGAACCTTATTGTCCATCAGAGTTTATATCTGTTGTTCAAGGGTATGAAAATGAACCTGAAAGAGGTAAACGTTGTACATTATGTTTTAAATTAAGGCTTTTGAAATCTGCATATAAAGCAAAAGAACTCGGTGTTAATTGTTTTACAACAACAATTGTGATAAGCCCTCATAAAAATTATGAACTTATAACTAACATTGGGCTTGATATCGCATCTCATGTAGATGATGTTGAATATGTTCCCGTTAATTTCAGGAAAAAAGATGGTTTTTTAAAGACAAATAAGTTGTCAAAAGAATTAAATTTATATAGACAAAATTATTGTGGATGCAAATTTTCAAAGAATGTAAATTAATGTAAACAATAGCTAAAGATTATTATAATTCTGTCGTAATTATAGCTATGGTAGATAAGAAATTACATATAATTGGTGAAAGTGGTAACGTGTTAGGTCCTAAGGATATGAATGCAGAGTTAAAGCGTTCTGATTTAGGTAATAATAAGGACCTTTTAAAGATATTTGATTACTATAATAAAGATAAAGATGGGAAATCAAAAGAAGTCTTAGATAAGACCGAATTGAATAATATGCTGTCTGAACTATTAGCTTCATCTAATGGTGATAATATTTTTGAACCAGATGAAATTAGAAAGCATTTAGAAGGCTTAAATTTAGGTCGTTCTGTCGCAACTGATGATATGATTAATTTTTTAGGCAAGATTTCTGTTAATTCTCTTGTTCAAAAAATATATGATGATATTGATGGAATGGGGACAAGTTCATCCTTAGATGATCATTTGGAGGAAATTCCAATAGAAAATATAACAGAGGTACTAAAAAAATATAAAAAAGATAAAGGCGAAAGTTTAGCTCAAGCAATTTCTAATGAATCCGGTAGCTGGGGTTCTACTCGAAATAATTATTTAAGAACTATAAGAGATAAACTAGCAGAACGTGGTAATCAAGTTGGAGTTGACTCAAAAGCATTTATAAAAGCTTTTGATAAAGAGTTGTCTAATATGGATATGAGTTGGATGAGTGGTGAAGATAGTTCACAACTTGATAAGGTTATTGACTCTTATATGAATAAATTAGCAAAGCCTGAAAAGATTTATAATCAAAATAAAGATGGTATTATGCAAATGATGTCTAATAAGAAATTATGTTGGACAGATGAGGATAGAAATGAAATCTTTAATAAAATAATGAAATATTCGACTCTAAATAATCCAAAGTCAATGATAGAAGATATTGCTAAAACATCTAAGACTCCTGTAATAAAGTCATCTGCTCAAAAGCTACTTAAATCAAATTATTTAGACTATTTCCCTATATTTGTTGCATCAATTGTTGCTCAAGAATCTCAGTTTAGAGAGTTTGATGATAAAGTTTTTAGTAAAAATGGGCAAGGTGTAATGCAGTTAACTAAAGTGTTAATTGATGATATGTATAAGAATCCAGGCATGTTTGATGATGATTTTATTAATAGAGTCCATTCTGAATATCCTGATAGTCTTTCATTATATAGTGCAGTACAAGATAGAGAAGATTCATCTTTGAATTTTGATGTTGGAACAGCAGGTCTCAAAGGTAAATTAAATACTGTATTAAAGAAAATTAAAAATAAAGAATATCAAAAACAAGGTATAAATGTTAACTCAGCAGAAGCTATAATGGAGCTTGTGGCTATGAGTTATAATGGTAATGATGCTCTTAAAAAAGATTCTAAGTATGGAAATTCATTATCACAGGTTAGATATGTATATGCAAGAGATGTTTTAATGCGATTTAAACAATATACCCCTGAGGGTGTATCAGTTCGTCATTATTTTGAATATAATCCAAAGACTAATAAATTTATAAATCATTAATCTCATCTTTTTAACCCTTGCGAAAGTCTGTTTTTAGTGTTTAATAAAAATACTAAAAAGGAGTTTCTTATGGAATGTAAAAGAGAAGAGAATTTAATTGATTGTACTTGTACTGCAACAACTTGTTCAAATAGAGGGGTTTGTTGTGATTGTGTAAGACATCATAGAGAACAAGGTCAAATCCCAGGATGTTTCTTTACTCCTGCAGGAGAAAGAACTTGGGATAGAAGTATAGAAAATTTTGTCAAAATTATGGCTAAAAAATATAATATTAGTTTATAAGAAAGGAGTCCGTTTATGAAAATAAATGTGGTTGCTGATATTAAGAATACGGAATGTGATATTCTTATTGTTAATCAGTTTGAAGGAGAAAAAACTACAGAAGAATTAGCAAATAAATATGCTGTAGAAGAAGATAAATTTGAAGGTAAATTTGGTCAAACATATCTTTTACCTACTTATGGAAAACAACCAGCAAGAAAAATTTTAGTAGTTGGTTTTGGTAAAAAATCAGAATTTAATTCTGATAAATTCAGAATAGCAACTTATAAAGCAGTAAAAAAAGCAATGCAGATGAAAGCTAAAAAAGTTGCATTTGATTTTTCAGCTGTAGAATTTAATTGGGCAGAACAATTTGCTTATGGTTTGTATTTTGCAGATTATTCTTTTGATAAATATAAAACTAAAAAAGATGACAAAATAGAAGAAGTTTTTGTTAATTGTGATGAATCATTGTTACGTCGTTCAGAAATAATAATGGAAGGAATGAAATTAACAAGAGATTTAGCAAATGAACCGGCAGCATTTGCAACTCCAACTAAATTGGCAGAAGTAGCTCAAAGCTTTGGTTTAGATACAAAAATCTACGAAAAAGAAGATTGTGAAAAAATGGGAATGGGTGCTTATTTAGCTGTTGGACAAGGTTCATCTCAACCACATAAATTTATTCATATGAAACATTCTTGTCCAAATCCAAGAAAGAAAATTGCGATTATTGGTAAAGGTATAACATTTGATAGTGGCGGATTAGATATTAAACCTCCATCATCAATGTTAACAATGCGTGATGATATGTCAGGAGCAGCTTGTGTATTAGGTATTATGAGCAAAATTAAAGAATTAGCTCCAGATGTAGAAGTTCACGGAATTATTGCTGCTTGTGAAAACATGCCAGGTTGTTCAGCTTATAAACCAGGTGATATT
>CALVEW010000196.1 GCA_944326645.1 Candidatus Gastranaerophilales bacterium | reverse complement strand
TGAAGAAACAATGTTACAAGCGATGGTAATAGGGCTTATTAACGCTGAACCTATTGCTATTTTAGAATATATTGAATCCTTTATACCTAAAATTGATAACTGGGCTGTATGTGACTGTTTTTGTTCTAGTTTAAAATTTACTAAAAATAATAAAGAATCAGTTTGGGATTTTTTGCAAAAATATCTTAATTCAAATAAAGAATATGAAATTAGATTTCTTCTTGTAATGCTGCTTAATTATTACATCGAAGAAAAATATCTAAATAAAATTTTTAAAATTATTGAAGGTTTCCAATATCAAGATTATTATGCGCATATGGGAGCAGCTTGGCTTGTATCAATTTGCTATATAAAATATCCTAAAGAAACAACTAAATTTCTTTTAAATTCAAAACTAGATACAAAAACTTATAATAAATCTATCCAAAAAATTATTGAATCTAATAAAATTAATAAAAATACAAAAGACAAATTAAAATTATTAAAAAAATAAGCAAAAAATATCTTTATTAGTTTTCATTCATATATGAAAGTAATAAAAAATAATTTGCCAATATTAGATACAACAAATAGAATTTTTCAAAGTTTTTATTATAAAAAACCTGTAACATTAAAAAGAGCATTATATGATATTTTTGAATCATCATCAATAGATGGTGGCATTATGGCGGAAAAAGAGCAAATTAAACAATTTATAAATGATTTAAAAGATGAAAAAATTGGACAAAAAAAAATTAATAAAATTATTGGAGCAGGAAGCTCATCTATTGCATTTGAAACACCAATGGGTGATGTTTTGAAAATATCACATAAAAATCCTTTTGTTAAAAATAGACCAATACAAGATTTCGATGCTGAGATATTTCAAAAAGGGAAATATAAAAATAGTTATTATCTTTTAGAAGAAAAACTTGATAAAGTCAATTTCATAGAAGATGATAACCCTGCAGTACAAGTTGCAGAAAAAATTAAAGAAAAAGGTTTTACTGTTCATGATTTATGGGACTTGCAAACTTGGCAAGTCGGAAGAAGTAAAAATGGGCAACTCAAGCTCTTAGATCATGAGTGTGCCCAATTCAAATCAAAATTCCATAGAGTTAAAACAATTATAAAACAAGTTTTATATAGAAATTAACTCTTTTTGAGAGTGTATATTTTTTTCAATATGTTTATATAATTCAATTCCCCCTGCTAAGCTATATACATTCTTATATCCTTTTTGCAACAGAATTCTTGATGATACATAACTTTGAAATCCTGTATTACAGAATAATAAAACTTTTTTATCTTTCGGAATTTCATTTAATCTATCACGTAATTGAGAATTAGGAATATTTATAGCCCCATCTATACTATCTGTAAATGTTCCAATTTCTCTTATATCAATTAATAATGAATCTTTTATATCGTCATAAAATCCAGGTTTTACATAGCCGTTAATTATATTTTCTGCATGCATTCCTAACATGTTTACAGGATCTTTGGCAGATGAATATGGAGGCGCATAACATAATTCACTATCTAGCATATCGTATATATTACCATTATTTCTCATTATTGTAGCGATTACATCTATCCTTTTTTCAACACCTTCATAACCACAAGCTTGAGCTCCTAAGATGTCTCCTTTTTCAGTGAACAATAATTTATAAACAGTTGGAGTTGCATTTGGATAATAACTTGCATGAGATGGTTTTATAATAAAGGTTTTAAGATATTCCCTACCTTGATTTAATAATTGCTTTTCATTATTACCTACATTTGCAACGGTTAAATCAAAAACTTTGACGACTGCAGATCCTTGTGTTTTTTTATAAATTGATTTCTTGCCTTTAATATTATCTGCAATAATCCTTCCTTGTCTGTTAGCTGGACCTGCTAATGGTATTAAAACCTCCTTACCAGAAACGAAATCAATTACTTCAACGCTATCACCACCAGCATAAATATCTTTATCAGACGTTTGCATGTAATTATTAACTTTTAGACCACCTAATTTACCTATTTCTAAACCACACTTTCTAGAAATTTCTATTTCTGGTCTTACACCAATCGCCAAAATTGCAATATCAAAAGGAATTTTCTTTCCTGAATTTAATATTATATTATCTTCATCAACTTCTTTTAATCCATCTGAAAGTATTAAATTAACTCCTTTGTCACGCATTTCATTTTGAGCTAAAGCAACAATTTCAGTATCTACTGGAGCTAAAATTTGATTAGATAACTCAATTAATGTTGTATTTAGGCCTAAATGTACAAAATTTTCAGCCATTTCTACTCCTATAAATCCTCCTCCAATTACAACGGCATTTTTAGCTTCTTTTGATAATACTGATTTTATATCATCGCCATTTCTTAATGTTCTTACTGTAAATATATTTGGATGATTTATACCTTTAACATTTGGAATAAAAGGATTCGCTCCTAAAGCTAAAACTAATTTATCATATGTTAATTTATCATTATTATTAATTTCTACAGTTTTATTTTTTCTATCTATAGATGTAACTTTTGATGATAATCTAACATCAATATTCAATAAATCTTTAAATCTCTGAACTGATGAAACAATCATTTGTTGTCGAGAATTTATAACATCAGAACAATAATATGGTAATCCACAATTAGCTATTGATATCTCATTAGTTGCTTCTAAAATTATTATTTCCATTGAATCATCTAAACGTCTTAACCTTGCAGCTGCACTTGCACCAGTTGCTCCACCACCTACTACTATTGTTCTCATATATTTCTCCTTATTTATGTATCTATAATCATAGGATATCATACAAAAAAATATGCCTTTACATATCCTTTATAAGAAGAAAAACTTTGGGGCAAAAAAAACAGGTAGGATAACCTTCCTGTTAAGATTTTACACTAGCCGAAATATAAATAGCATGTTTATTATAGTAATTTTTTCAAGAAATTACAAGACTTTTACGTTATTTATATTAGATAAAAAATAAAAAAGTAAATGCTGATAAAAATATTGAGGGTAAAAATGCTACTATTGTTAGGTTTTGAGTGTTTTTTATTTCTATGAATAAATATTTACATAGAATCAAAATTGATAAAATTAAGTTAAGAAATATTAAGAAATAACAAAATAGACTAGGATATATAAAATAATTTCTAACTAAGAATGCAAGTAAATATGATGAAATAAACCAAATTAGTAGCAAACCGAATATATATTTTTTTTCTC
>CALVEW010000195.1 GCA_944326645.1 Candidatus Gastranaerophilales bacterium | reverse complement strand
AAAAAGGAAACGGAACTTTCTCCAATAAGAAGGAATGATTTTATTGACCCTTCTTTTTACACAAAACCAGATGAATTTACTATCAAAAATATTAATAAATTTGAATCGACAACTCATTATAATAATTACAATTCCGAAGATTTAACAACACAAGATTGGGGACTTGCACCTCATAAAGTTGCGACAATGGCAAAAAAACTAGAACTTAACCATAAATCATCATTAATTGAAAATAAGTATCCTAAAATATTTAATGGTTTAAATAAAAAAGACATAATTGATGGATTAAATACTTTGTCATTTATTATTAGAAATGATTCATCTAAAGAGGAGTTAGATATAAATATTGGGGAAAAGCCTTTTGCAGTTAGTTATTTAGGGGAAGGTTGCAATAGTAAAGTCTACAAAATTGAAGATAAGAACCAAAATAATGTTGCGATGAAAGTTTATAAAAAACCAGATGAAGTTAATAACTATTCAATATGGGGAGAGTTAGCAGTATACCTTGCAACAAAAGATTCTCAAATAAATAATATCCCAGAATTATACTTATCAAATCCAATCGCAACAAAAGTAGAAGATTCAACATTTGAGCCAACAGAATTATGTGATGTCGATAATATTAAAGACTATGATGGAGAAAAAGGAGCTTGGACAATTGTTGAATATATTACACCTGATACTCCACCAAAATCTTACGGAATTGGATTAGCCGAATGGCTTGAAAATAATAAACTATACCATTTAGATGCTTCTTGCGACAATCTAATTGGCAACTACATTACAGATCTTGGTGGAATAAGTAACTAGTACTTATTTTATAATTTATATAAATTTTGAATAGCTCTATAGTATAACCTCAATTACTAATGAAAGTAATTATATTTAACCTAATAATTTATTAGTAGTTTTCTTGGCATAGTAACCAAGAAAAAGGAGGTTAAAAATGACGATTAAAAAACTTACTGTGGCAGCTGCACTTGCCGTTGGTATAACAACGTGTTCTCTTCATTCAGCTATGGCAGCTTGCCCTTGCCAACAACAGCTTCCTGTCGTTTCGGCTCCATCTTGTGGATGTGCACAAGAGAAACCGGTTGTAACAGGTGCTGCTTGTCCTTGTGAAACACAAGAACCTACTTGTGAAAAACAAGCTGACCCTGCTTGTGCATTATGCCCAGACAAAAAAGATATATGTAAATCTGACATGAAACAGGTATATGCTTACCCTCGTGCTATTTATGGTAACAACAATTACATTGGTAGTGAAAATGATTTTATTTACCGTAACAATGATGGTTTCAGCGTATCTCCTAGAGGACTTGCAGAAACAACAAGCGGAGCAACTGTTGCAACAGACAAAAATATTACAGGAGCAGCAGCTGATATTCCTTGTTTAAATGAACCAACAAGACACAACGGTATTCCTATTATGCGTGACGAATGCAAAATGGACGGAAACTGTACACCAATTCAAATGCAAACAGAAAATTCAATGCAAGCAATCAAAAAAACACTTGTACCTTTTGAAATAAATCAAATGGGTAATATGACAGGTGGCGCAGCAGGAATGGATACAATGAATATGTTCCCAGATGTTCCTGATGCATATTGGGCTGCATGTGACATTTCTAAATTAGCAATGAACGATGTTGTAGTAGGTTATCCTGATAGAATGTTTAGACCTGCTAGAGAAATCTCAAGAGCTGAATTTGCAACTATGTTAGTTAAAGGTTTCAATAAAGAAGATTGTGGCTGTGGATGTTCAACTTCATTCAAAGATGTTCCATCTGATCACTGGGCAAATTCAATGATTGCTAAAGCAGTTAATGAAAACTTAATGAAAGGTTATCCAAATAACTTGTTCAAACCAAACAACCCAGTTACAAGAATTGAAGCAATCTGTGCTATGTCAAAAGCACTTAATTGTAACTTAGATGAGTGTCAAGCTAAAAATATCCTATCTAAATACTGTGACGGAAATAAAGTTCCAGAATGGGCACAAGTTCCAATTGCTAAAGCATTAGATCAAGGTATTTTGAAAAACACTCAAAATCCTAATATGATTGAACCATTCAAAGAAGCATCTCGTGCAGAAATTTCATCAATGTTACAAGCTGCAAGATTAGCAGGTGGCTATGATAAAAACCCAACAACTGCTAACGAATGTTGCCCTGTACAAGATGACAGACAAGCTTATGTAGAAAATCAAGAAATTGTTAAACTTCCTACATTACAGCTTGAATTCAAAGATGAAGTAAACGCAAAATCATCTCATGTTGGACAAAGATTTGCAGCTACAACATTAGAAGATGTTACTATTGACGGACAATTATACCCTTGCGGTTCAAAAGTAATAGGTAAAGTTGTAGAAGTTATAAGACCATCAGGTTGTCAAAAAGGTGCTTTAAAACTTGCATTTACAGAAATTGAAAACTGTGGATGTAAAGCTACATTACCAAAACAAATCTTAACAGCACAAATCGACAAGTCAAACACTCCAAATATAGTATCTAGACTTGTTTCTTGGCCACTAACTTGGGCAGGTTCATTAGTTGGTGTTGTTGGACGTACAACAGGTGGTATGTTATCTAACTTAGGTAACGCAGCTGAAGATATTTCTAGTGGTGTAGGTATCGCTTTAGGTGAAACATTCCAAGGTCAATTTGGAGCTGCAGGACGAAGCCTTGCTGATGCTGTATATGACACAGTAAAAGCACCTATTGATCTTACTAGAACAGCTATATCAGGTACAACCGGTTTATTACAAACAACAGGTGATGAAGTAGCTTATTTAGTTGATGCTAAAGGATACAAAATCTCTGCAATTAATCCGAAAGAACACGTTACTATTGCTTTCGGTTGTAGCGAATAGTGAGTAATCTAATAATCGTTCGCACAAAGGATAAGCCGTCTATATGGCGGCTTATTTCTTTACAATATTGAAATATAAAAAAGGTAAGTTATAATAAATTTATGAGTATCGTTGGGGCAATAAACAGCTATCAAAATAATGAAAAATTTTATGTCTTTAATTCCAATAAAATTACAGACAAAAATTCTAATACTCAAATATCATTTGATAGCAATAATTACAAAAATGATGAAGCAACAAATACAACAATATCATCAGAAGCAATGGAGTTGTACAAAGCAGAACAAAACCAAGCTAAAGAAGAATTAACCACGCAAGAAAAACAAGAATTAGCAAAACTAAAAATAACAGATGCAGAAGTTAAAAGACAC
>CALVEW010000194.1 GCA_944326645.1 Candidatus Gastranaerophilales bacterium | reverse complement strand
ATATATTCACATAGTGGCATATTTTCTCGATAACGATTCCCGCTTGCAGATGTTAAAAGGAAATTCCCAATAGTATTCAAACCGCCATTTGATGCGGGAACAATATGTTCAATAGAGCCTGTTGATGCTATAAATATACGTCTTACAATTTCTGTATGAGTTCGTTTTGAATACTTTACAACAAAAGCATTTTTACTACTTTCTGAGGTCGGTAGAAATAAGGCTTTATTCTTTATTGTATTAAAAATTTCTTTTTCATTTTCTTTTGGTATAAATTTTTCTAACGATTCAAGATAAGTTTTTCGTTTAAAAGTATCATGAGTTGATTTACTTAGAATTATTTGACGACATCCGGTACTTTTAGCTCTAATTTCAAGTGCAGATTGAGGGGATAAGCGTTTTGTTAGCATATCAACATCATCTAAAACTTCCATTTCTTCTAACTTTAATTTTATAAGACAATTTGTTTTAAGCATTTTCAAACAATTTTGAAGATTATCATCAGGATTAATAGATGCAAAATCTTTAAATATAGCAAACATAGCTTTTTCAACAGGAAGCATATTTTTCTGATATTTAGAAAGTAAAATAACAGCATCTTCTGCATTTTTACAAAGTGCAAGATTTTTTTCAAACTCTTTTATTTTTTCACTTGGAATAATTTCTATCCCTCGATACGGACAAGTAATATTCCTTAGCTTTCTAAGAGGTTTCCCGGCAGAAGTTTTACCCTCGTATGGGATATCGTAATAATAATGCAAATAATTTTGGGGAGTTATATGTTTTAAATCTTTTGAGGACATAACATCCATTCTCTATCCTGTACACTATAATGATAACAGATGTATCACCTCCCTGCAATACTAACTTATTTAATAAACTATGATATCAACTAGTAAACTGAATTCACCCCTATATTTACACCTTTACCCTCCCTTACATTTACCCCCTCTTGAATAGTTAGAAAAAAATAATATAATAATAATGTAATGTCTTATTATGCAACTTTTTTGAAAAAAATCCCCAAAATAAAACGGTTTCTGGATAACGATTGTTCTGACCAGATATATCACTATACAAAACCTGAAAAACTTTTGAATATAATCTCAAACAAAACTTTGAGATTATCTAATGTGCTTTATCTAAATGATAAAGCAGAAGTATCATATACTTATAGGCTTATTGTAGATTTAATAAAAGAAAATCCACAATTAAATAATGAACTATATAGCAAAGTCATTGATTATTTTACAAAGAAATACAAACATATAGTTGATGGAGATAATGAATTATATCAACAAGAATATTACACAATATCATTTTCAACAGAAAAAGATAATTTGATTCTTTGGAACAATTATTCTAAAGAAAAAACATATACAGGATATAACCTGGGTTTTGATATCAATGATTTAATGTGCGACATATATAAAAAGCAATATAACGCAATTTGTGGATGTATTATATATGATGAAAAGAAGCAAAAATCAATCATTAGAGCAATTCTTAATCATTGGAATAAAAAATACGAAAGAGCATTATCGGCTTTAAAATACAAAAAATTAGCAAAAAAATTAAGACTTGAGAACATAACATTTGAATTAATTGATATATTGAGCTTAGTAAGTGTATTCTTTAAAAAGAATGAGTTTCAAGATGAAGAAGAATACAGAATAGTAATTGTTAATCATACTCAGTTTGGAGAATTACCAGAACCTACAAAAATTATTGAAAAAAATGGTTTATTTGTTCCATATATCGAATATAAATTTCCTAAAAAAGCTTTAAAATCAATTAATATAGGACCAACAATGAATGAAAGCATATTCTACACAAGTACAAATAGAATGTTATTAAATTTTGGATACGATAAAGTTGATGTCAGCTGGTCTAAAATACCTTTAAGGTATTAATATTTGTAAATAAATTATAGTATATAAGCAATTCATATTTTCAGGAAATTTAAATGATATATGGATAATGTATCATTTAAAGCTAGAATAAGACCAACAACAATGAAGGAGTTTACAGAAGCTACTACTGATATTTATAAAAAAGCATCAGTAGAATATCCTTGGACAGCAAAAGAAACTATTAAAGCTGCTAAAGCATATACAACAGATATTCTTGATTGTACTGCAGGTGGAATTGTTGATGAAACGGGTAAAAGTGTAGTTTTATTCCATATCTGTCCAACTCAACCTCAAAATTTCAATTTTGAAGAAATCGAAAAACATATTATGAGCTTTGTAGAAGAAGGAAAAGGTAAGCTAAAAGGATTTCTTATTGGTTCACAAAAAATATTTAAAGATTCTGATGTTTTATTTAAAAAATTACAAAAAATGTTAAAAAATAAAAAAATACCTACAACTATAATTAAAGGAACAAAGGAAGATAAAACCCACATCTTATATAACGCAGATAAAAATGAATGGCTAGTATCAAGCTTTGCAATCAATCACAAAATAAATAACGGAGAAAAAGATGCAAAGAAAATTTTAACTGATTGCTTTGATGAGGTTAAAATAGCTAAAGGGGATATTATTTAAAATAAAATATTAAGAATTATTACAAGAATTTGTTAACTTGAAATTTTTAATTATACATAGTCTTTATATTAATGTAGAGAGAACAAATATATAAGGAGTTTTTATGAGTGGAGTAAATGGTACTAATGGAGCTAATAATATAAATGCAGTATATGGAACACAAGGAACAGCTCCAATAGCAAAAGATAATGAAATTGGAACTATTCCAATGGTTAACGAAGACGAAAAAACAAAAGAATCAAAAAAAGCAGAAAAAACATTAGAAAATGATATTAAAAATGGTAATGCTATATACAATGAAAGCAATATTATAGGAGATGCATTTGCTTTAGTTTTTGATAAAAAAGCAGGTAATTACATTATCATTTCAGGCTTAGAAGAAGGCACAACATTAGGCGAAATTAGAGAAAAATATAATCTTCCACCTGGCTCATTACGACATATGGTTACAAAAGGTGGTGGCAACTTTGATACTTATAAAGTTCCATCAAATGATAATGGTGGATACGTTCATATATATGATGATGATCTGGCAGAAGGACTTGGTATTTCGACTAGAGAATTAAAAGGAATGTTTCCTGATAAGCAATTTTCGCCTTGGTATAAAAATGGAACTAAAGAATAAATTAATAAAAAGAAGTCTTTTACAAAAGGCTTCTTTTTATATGATATTAAAATAATATAAAAAAAGGAGAAAATCTTCTTATTTGTACTATACTAGATATGTTAATAAAACAAATAAGGAGCGAGATTAATGATAGATAAAACAGC
>CALVEW010000193.1 GCA_944326645.1 Candidatus Gastranaerophilales bacterium | reverse complement strand
GCTAAAGTTGTTTTACCTGATGATTCAGGTCCATATATTTCAATAATTCTTCCGCGTGGAATACCACCTATACCTAATGCAACATCTAATGCCAATGCACCTGTTGGAATTGCATCTACATTAACTGTTGTTTTATCTCCTAGGCGCATGATTGCACCTTTACCAAAATCTTTTTCTATTTTTTCTATCGCTAATTTTAAGGCTCTGCCTCTTTCATCTGTGGTATTAGCTGCAACTTCTTCTTTAACAACCATACTATCTTCCCTTATATTATTTAAAGTAAAATATCATCCTCTTGTTTTTTTACATATAAGCCAAAAGCGAATGGTTTATATGAATTTAGAGTATTTTTTAATCTATAATTTTCTTTGTTTAATTCATTAACTTTGTTTTTCAAGTTTTCATTTTCTGTTTTGCAACGAATAAGTTCTACTACAACTTCGTCCATGCCTTCAAGTCTTTCATCTAAAACTTTTGTTATTGAATCTGTTATTGACTCAGTTATAGATGATGTCATATTATCTTCCATTTTTTGTAATGAAGATAATAATGTATTTACTACAACTTGAGAAGACGATTTTGGCATCAAAGACTTAGACTCTTTTGCCTGTTTCAATAATCGTGCCTCTTCCATTGAAAAATATGTTTTACCATTTTCATCTTTCTTTGGAACAATTGATGCTTTTCTACAAAGTCTTACTATTTCCATATTATCAGCATTCAAAATCTTTCTTAAATCTTGAGGTGACAATACTTTATCTAACATTCCCTCATTAATCACAAAAATCTCCTCTCAACTTCCACTAGTATACAAAACAAATACTTCTATTACCATGTTTTGTAACAAAGATTTAACGATTAATAGAATTATAACCGTTTTGTAGTTGTGTTTTCAAATATAAATCTACCCCCACTCATTGCTAACATTTTTAATGAGCAAGAACCGTTATTTTGTTTATCAATAACACCTAAACTTGTTAAACGTGCTGCAAAAAATTCGTTTAAATCTTCATTCGCTACGAATAAACTACATTCAGGAGTACATTCACCCTGCGTAAATGGACATTTTTTTACCATGACTACCACCTTTTTAAATAATTATACAAACTATTTAGCAGAAATGTATCCGTTAATTGCCGTATATGCTGCAACATATGGTGATGCTAAATAAATTTGACCGTTTGTATTACCCATTCTTCCTTGGAAGTTTCTATTTTGGGTTGCCAAACATACTTCTCCATCTCCTAAAATACCGGCATGGACTCCAACGCAAGGACCACAACCTGGTGGCAATATTTGTGCATTTGCATCAATAAATGTTTCTAGTAAACCTTCTTTCAATGCTTGTTTATAAACAGTTGGAGATGCTGGACATATTAACATTCTCACATCTGAATTAACCTTTTTATCTTTTAAGATACTTGCAACTACTCGTAAATCCTCAATACGACCGTTTGTACAAGTACCAACGTAAACTTGGTTTACTTTTACATGTTCTTTTTCTAATTCATCAACTGTTTTTGTATTATCTACAGTATGAGGACATGATACTGTATATTTAATATCTTCTGCTTTTATATTTATTACTCTTTCATATATTGCATCTTCATCAGGAAGTATTTGAAAATATTTATCTCCTCTTCCTTTTTCTTCTAAATATGCTTTTGTTTTTTCATCAGCAACGAATAAACCACATTTAGCACCTGCTTCGACAGCCATATTAGCTAATGTGAAGCGTTCAGACATTTCCATATTTTCAATAGTATCACCACAGAACTCTAATGCTTTATAAGTTGCACCATCTGCACCAATCATTCCGATTAAATGAAGCATTAAATCTTTTGAACAAATACCTGGATTAAATTTACCTGTAACAACAATTTTGAATGTAGCAGGAACTTTTAACCAAGTTTTACCTAAAGCCATTGCAACAGCTACATCAGTTGAGCCCATGCCTGTAGCAAATGCTCCTAAAGCGCCTGATGTACAAGTATGAGAATCAGCACCAACCAAAACTTCTCCAGGATTAACATAAGATTCTATCAATCTTTGATGACAAACTCCTGCCCCTGTATCAGATAAAATAGCTCCATACTCTTTTGAAAACTCTCTTAATACCATATGAGTATTAGACAATTCTTTTCTTGGACTAGGTGATGCGTGGTCTATAAATAATATTGTTCTTTCAGGATTATTTAATTTGGATTTACCAATTTTCTTAAACTCTTGAACCGTTAAAGGACCTGTACCATCTTGAACAGCACAAACATCAACTTTTGATATTACTAACTCTCCGGCATGAACATTTCTGCCAACATGATTTGATAGAATTTTTTCTACTAATGTTAAACCCATTTATTTTAATCCTTCCTTTTTATTCCTAAATTATGTGTTTTGGTAAAGTTAACAAGTGAGCATCAACCCTATCTTTTATTGCACCTTCAGGACAATAATATGGTGATACTGTCATAACTTTAGCCGCTATGTCAGGATAATAGTATATAAATTTTAACTCACTTTCTGTTAAAGGTTTTTGAGTATGAACATTTGCATAACGCGCCAATTCCAAAATATTACGAGCTTCATGCTCATCATGAAATTCAAGTTCTAACTTATCATATACGTTTCTAAAACCTTTAATTCCGCCATATTCACCTGTTGTAATCATACGACCTGTTTCAATAATTTCCGGTTCCCCTCTTCCAAGTTCTTCAAAATCATATAGCTCATAATTTCTTCTGTCTTTTAATGCGCCATCAGCATGAATACCTGATTCATGAGCAAAAGCATTATCACCGACTGCAGGTTGATTAATCGGTATATCAACCCCAAATGCATAAGCGGTATATTTAGCTAACTTCCATGATTTACTTAAATCAATTTTTGGATCAATTTGATATTTACTATTTTTAAATCCTGCAGATTTTAAAATAGCTAAAAGACAAGAAACCAAATCAGCATTACCTGCACGTTCTCCCATACCATTAATCGCAGTATTAATATAAGCATCAACACCTGCGTCAATAGCAGCTTTTGCACCCATTACAGAACAAGCTGTTGCCATTCCTAAATCATTATGAAAATGCATTTCTATTGGCATTTGGGTTGCTTTTGCTATTTCATAAATTCTGTCATAAGAAGTTTTAGGATCTTCATAACCCAATGTATCACAATATCTAAATCTATATGCACCTGCTTTTTTAACTTCTTTTGCTAATTTAATTAAGAAACCTAAATCACTTCTTGATGCATCTTCTGCATTAACTCCAATAATTTCTGCACCTTTATCAACAGCAGCTTCTACAGCTTCTACAGTCATTTTTAAAATATCATCCGGTGTTTTCTTACCTAAATATTTACCATATATCATCTGTTCTGAAGTTGATTGCGATAAATTACAATTTTTTAATTTGGGAACATTTATAAATGATTTTTCAACATCGCCTGCCACAGCTCTCATCCAACCT
>CALVEW010000192.1 GCA_944326645.1 Candidatus Gastranaerophilales bacterium | reverse complement strand
AAATTGTAAAATCCCTGATAATTTCTTATTCCATAACCCAATATATCATTTAATATGGTTGGTTGGCATTATTTGTTCACTAATACCTATGTATATAATTATTGCAATTACATTATTACCAATTATCGTTAACTTTATTGATTCAATATATTATAAAATTTTGAGCAGAATTATTTTAGGATAAATTAAATATCACTATTTTCAAATAAAATTATTGGACTGATTAACACAAAATTAATTAAATCGCCATTTTCTTGCTGTATTACAGCATTATTATTAATTGCATTAATAATTGCACCTTTAACGGATGGTACATAATTTAAATATTCAAAATCATAATAATCAACTAATGTTGCAGTAAATGTCCCATCTTTATGAAAACAAGGATTATAAATATTACATTTTCCAATTGTTAAAAATAAATTAAAATCATCCTTGAAAGATATAGAAAATGAATTGTTTTTATACACTCCTTTTTTAATATTTGTCTTTTCTTTTGCTAAAGCATCAATAAATTCTTTAGAATTAATAATATTATTCATTAAAGAAGTTCCATACTGTACCACAACAACATCAGTAGAATTGTTTATATTCTGTTGACTATATTTAGATTTAATAAAATATTTTATATCATCATCGATTTGTCCTAATTTAGTATACATATTTGACTTGTCAAACTTTTTTTGATTATCCATATCTAAAGAAATCTTATAATACTTTAAAAAATCATAAGGGAATTCTATTTTTCTATTAACTACATTCAATAATTTGATAAATTGTTCTGACATAAGTTTCCCTTGTAAATCAGCCAATTGTTCAGATGATAGCTTATCTTGTATATCAGCTGACAAAATGTAATTATAATATTTTGCTCTATCATTTATATTTACATCAACCCCAGCAGCAGCACCTGTCATAACACCATCTTTTGATTTAGATGTAGATTGAGAAGATGTAGAGTTATCACTATTTTCATGTTTTGCACCACAGGTTCTCCAATAAGAATCTATTTTAGTATTGAATTATTCGGCTGGTCGCAAAAGCGTGGTTTTGCTCCACGTTACGGGTTTGCTCACTTTGTTCGCATCACCCTACCGAAAATTCAACCGTCTTCTCTTGTATAGCCAGAAACTTTATAAGTCCCTGCACATTTTTGTAGTCATAAATGACCTCCTTTCAATTATTAATAACGACTTAAGGGGTAGGGGTAAATATTGGGGGAATAGGTAAATTAAGAGAGGTAAATTATGAGGGGAAAGGCATTTCAAAAAATACCTCTTTTCATATATTTATTTCCCGCCAATTGCCCCTATTTACCCCTACCCCATCATTTACCCCTCCCCACCAAGAGCAGTAATTACTGCTCTTGTTGTGATACTTCTTGAACATCAGGATTAGGCTCCTGATTAGGTGTTACAGCCTGCTGTTGAGCCATTATATCAGCAATGGCTTGTGGCTGTTGAGCTGGATTATTAGGAACTTGTTGCATAACAGGATTCATTTGTTGCCCCAAAAATCTCTCAGGATTTTCAACGCCTTTTTGTTCGAAGTACCAAATAAATATTTCAGGCAAATCAAGTTCAATTTTTTGCGAGAATCTATCTATTGCTTGGATTAACAAATCAGCCTTAGAAGATTTTTCATTAATCATAGTTCTATCAGAATAAGTATATTTATAATCAGCCTGACGAACCGAATCATCAACTTCAACAATCTCCTTTTGGTTGTTTTTATTAATAAATAGTGTTTCTACCCCTGATTTAAAATCGGCACAAAGTTTGGCAACATTTTTCACATCAGGGATAATCAAGTATTGATTAATAATATCCAAAAGCATAGACAATCTGGTCATTTGACCTTGAGTTTTTGTAGTAATTTCTGTTGCAGTTTTAGTTGAAGATTCATCTGTTCCAATCATACTTGGATATATACCTGAAACTTCAGACATCAAACTATCTAAGAAAGTAATATCGTTCAAGAATACAGTATGCTCAAACTGCAACTGTTTAAACGCAGCCGTTGGAGAAAGATTATCACCGTATTCAATAATTTTCCCGGGGTATAGGTTAATTTCTTCTTGAGAGAAAAACCCTTCAGGAGCAAGAAGAGGTGGATTTTCAGATAATGCCTGCATATTCAATGTTCTATTAAACAAATCTTCTTGAGAATGAGCGATAGAAAGAATTGAATACAATGGGCTTATACCTCTTTTTGTTTCAGGATCAGTAAGAAAAGCACCATAAGTAAACGGATTAATAATACTTTCGTTTTTGTTAAATCTTACAAGAAATTTTCTTGCAACAACAACTGCATGCCAGTTTTTAAGAATATTTCCATCAGGAAGTTTTAAATCTCCCCAATGCTCTAATACCTCAACAGTTTCTCCATCGGTAACTTCATCAAACATTCTTTTAACATCTTTATTCGCGATGTTTGTATCACCTGATGTTTTCACAATATTTCTGATATTATCAGCCGTCATTTTATCAATTTTATATAATTGATTGCTAATAATTTCTTGTGGAGTTTTAAACGAACGATAAATTTTAGGACATTCGTCCCAGTTATCTTTTTGCGAAGGATCAAAAACTAAATTTGCAGGGTTTACAGGATAGACAAAAGGGTTATCATAAATTTGTCTTTCATCAGTCCAATAATTTTTACCTTTTGATATAGCATCAATAATTCTTGGGAGTTTTTCAAAATCAGTTGAGAACAAATCCTTAAAAAACTCAATCGGTCTTCTATATTCTTCATACTTCTTTTTCCAAGCAGTAAAAGAAATCAATTCTCCATATAATAGAGCATTATCGATAACCGTATCACAAGTTTTTTGATAATTCATCTTCTCTAAAATATCAACAAGCATAGCTTTTTGTTTATTAGAAGAATTATCGCTATCTTGGTTTTCGCCTGAAACATCAAACATAGAATTCACATTAGAATAAACATTTCGCCATATAAAAGCCTTTAATGTTTGATAAAGCATAAATACTTTACACATTTTAATTTTAGATTTCCAATTAGTATTTTTATCAGACGATTTATTAGTAAAACTCTTTTTGAAAAATATCTCATCAATAAGAGCATTAGCCTTATCAATATTTGATGAACGCTTATCATTATAAGTTTTGAAGTTTTCAGAAATCATTTTGACAAGACTGTTTTCGTTATCTTTCGAAAGAGTTTTAACATTACTATCTTTATCAATTAAATATTCAAATGACATAACAAGTCCTTTCATTAAATTTTCGAATAATCAATTCCCTCAATAACATTAATTTGAGGTTCAGTATCCTGTAGAGGTGTATCCTTATCCAAATTAAGAGCAAGCCTTTGCCCTTTTTGAATTTTAGAAATAGCAGATATAAGAAAATCCAATGTCGCAATCATATTTTTCGATAGCTCCAAAGGATTTTCTTTATAATCTTTCACCTCACCCAGAAAATTATTAAGCAAGACCTCAACAGAATCGAGAGCAATATTAAACAAATTGACATGCCTGCAATTTCCT
>CALVEW010000191.1 GCA_944326645.1 Candidatus Gastranaerophilales bacterium | reverse complement strand
GTTCGTAATTATTCTTTTGTTGTTCTTCGGAGATTTCTAACATATCTCCTACTGTTCCAAAAGCATTTGCTGAATAATACTCATTTATCTTTTCTTGAAGCTCTTTTTCTGTAAGCTTCATATATTCATTCATTTTTGCATCAAGGACACTTTGAGGGATTGGCGCAAATTTATATTGTGGTTGATTTCTCAATTCCACAGTTGCCAATTCTCTTGCCAGTTGCGATTTTTGATGAATATTATTACTCACTTAAATTTCTTATTCCTTTTCCTTGATACACTTCACTATATGTGTTTACGGCAAGGAATTATATTTCCTTTAGGTTTTGTTAAGAAGGATTAAGAAATTAAATATTTAAATAAATTATTATATGGAGTTTTTATATTATATTTATTTCCAAGTTTAATTATAGTTCCTGCAAATGCATCTATTTCTGTTGGTTTTTCATTTTCTATATCTTGAAGCATTGAAGTTTTTCCATATGGTGCCATATTTCGAAATGTATTTATTGCATTTTTAGCTAAATTTTGGGGATTATTTACTTCCTCTGATTTTGCAATTTCTATTACTTCGTTTAATATTTTCCATAATAAATCTTCAATATATGGCAAATTATTCATTTCTCCAAAAGTTTTTCTTGTAACTGCGCTTAATTGGTTTGCGATTATATTCAACATAAATTTTTGCCACATAGAAGATTTTATATCTTTAACTATTTCGTAATTGATATTATTAGAATTAAAAAATTCTTCTAGCTCTGAATTCTTATCCGTTACAATTTTATTTACATCATCATGAATAATATTCCTATCTTTTCTAATAATGCTATTGCATATAAGATAAGATGGAATAATTGTAGCTTCAGGATATTTATCCCTTATAATATCTTCGCTTGAAATTCCATTTATTAAAGAAATTATTTTTGTATTTTTATCTATAAATCGAGCCAAATCATCTAAAACTTGTGACAAATTATAAAATTTAACACTAATAATAATTAAATCCATTGGATATCCATTATTATGTGTTATGTAATTAAAATTATATTTTTTATCATTAATAACTGTTGGATTTTTTTTATAATATTCAAGTCTTTTATTATCAACAAGAATATTCACATTTGGAATTTTAGAAGCATAAACAGCTCCAACTCCACCAAATCCGACTATCAATACATTTTTAATCATCTAATAACTCGTTATATAAATCTATAGTATTAATGCAAATTTTTAAGTTTCTATCAACCAAACTTTTTATTGTTAATTTATAACATGCCAGTAATGCTTTATTTAAACCATTTTCTTCATCTAAGCAAGGTGAAATAAAATTAATCATTTCCTTAGGTCTTGTTCTTTCTTCAATTTTATCAGCTATAAAAATAATTTTTTCAAAATCTGTCATATTATTATGTCCAATAGTATGCCATCTTATTGCTGATAAAATATCTTTATCTTCAATATTAAATTCTTTTTTTGCAACATATGCTCCAGCTGGCGCATGAAAAGTTTTAGGATTAATTTTTTCACAAGATTCCACAGAACAATATTTATCCATAATTTCAATCAATTCTTCTTTTGATAAACATTTTGCACAATCATGAATTAATCCTGCAAGTTCTGCTTTTTCTTTATCTAAACCAAATTTTATTGCCAAGTCTTTTGCTTTCTCAGCAACTCCTAATGAATGTTCAAATCTTTCCTCATTCAAGTTTTCTTTTAACCAAGTTATAATTTCATTTTTATTCATACAAACCATTTTCTTTTATATATTCTACTACTCTAGGAATTTCTAAACTCTCTACGGATTTTTGATTATTAATATTATCTCTTATTTCTGTAGATGATACATCAATATAATCCATAGGTGCAAATTCAAAATCGTATCCCATATCTTTAAATTTATCAAAATCGGATTCTTTAAAATTTTTGCAACGAGGGAATACAATAAAATGTAAATGTTCTTTTAATTTATTAGTTTCATACCAAGTATCAATCTTTTCAAAGGCATCTGTACCTATTAGAAAATTAATTTTATCAGAAATTTTATAAATCTTTTTTAGTTCTAATATCGTTAAATATGTATAAGAACGTCCCTCTCTTTTATATTCGATGTCGCTTATATCAAAATTATCATTTCCTTGAATACCAAGTTTAACCATATTAAATCTGTGTTGTGCTAAATTTTTATCCACTTCTTTATGCGGTGGTAAATAAGCCGGAATAAATAAAATTTTATCGAATTTATAATAATTAAGTGCAAATTCTGCAACTTTTAAATGCACTTTATGTATTGGATTGAATGTTCCTTGAAAAACACAAAGCTTCATTATGCTCCTTCTCCTAATTGAGAATTTATATTTTTTAATTCATTTTTTACCGCATTAAAAGAATAAGTTAAAGAGGAATTATTTTCTATCGCAACTTCTAATGCTTTTTTATATTTTTCTAAATCACCTTGATATTTAAATATTTGAGCATAATTATAGTAAAGATCTCCATTTTGAGGACAAAACTCCATTGCAGATTTTATCATGTCAGTTGCTTCAAGGAATCTTTGTTGTTTAATGTATATCTTATTAAGAATTTTATATGCTTCAATATCTTTAGGATTAAATTTAATCGTGTTTTTTAAATAAAAAATAGCATTTTCAACTTCCCCAAGTTCATATGCAATTGATGCCATATTAAAATGAGCCCAACTATAATCAGGTGATATTGATAAAACTTTTCCGAATTTTTCAATAGCTAAGTCCAATAATCCTTCATCTTTAAAGATATTTCCCATATAAAAATGAGCAAATATATCATTATCATTTAATTCAACTGTTTTTTGAAAAAATTCAAGAGCTTTATCATATTCTTTAAGTTTAAAATAGCATAAACCTAAATTAAAATAACAATTTGAATCATCTGTTTCTACTTCAATAACTTTTTTAAATGCAGGGATAGCATCATTATATTGTTCCATTTCAATATAAGTTAATCCTAAATTATAAAAAAAGTCAGGTTCTGGTGATAACTCAATTGCTTTTAAATATGTTTTTTCAGCTTTAGGATATTTTTTTAATTTTTCATATGCAATTGCAAGATTATAAAGTAACTCAGGATTGTCAGGAAATGTTTTAACTAAATATAAAAGATTCTTTTTAGCTTCTTCATTAAATCCGTTATCAAGCAATAAAATAGATAAAGTTCTTCTTGCTTGAAAGTTATACGGATCTTCCCTTAATATAGCCTGTAAATCTTCAATTGTTTCTTCCATATTTTTATAATATCAAATGAGTAACAGGTTCGCAACTTTATTGTACTATATTATCTTGATATGATAAAATTAGGCAAAAGAGGGTAAAAGTATGACACAAGTAACATTAATCAAAGGGGACGGAATTGGTCCGGAAATATCAGAAGCAGTAGTTGATATTATAGAAGCTGCAGGTGCTAAAATTGAATGGGATATTCAAACCGCTGGAGCTGATGTAGCAGAGGTTGAAGGAACTCCATTACCTCAAAGAGTT
>CALVEW010000190.1 GCA_944326645.1 Candidatus Gastranaerophilales bacterium | reverse complement strand
CTCTTGTTTTATGTTCTGTTTTTGGTGATTCTTTAACGATTATTTCATCATCAGTAATAGCTGACTTAATTTGCGTATTAAATTTAACATCTTTTTTCGCAAGTAATTCTGAAGCTTTGTCTAACATTGCAGGAGAAGACTCTTGCCCCATTAAGTTTGCAAGTTTAATTTGAACATATATTTCTTCACGATAAATTTTAAAGCTTTTTGGAGCCTCAATGGCTATTTTACAAGAACCATTTCGAGATTCTACAACTGTTATCTCTATATCATCATTTATCATGATTTTTTGACCATTTTTTCTTGTTATTATTAACATTTGATAATCCTTTATCTTTTAATTTAATCCTTAAATAATGGGAAATTTACATCATAACCGGAACCTGATAGTATTATTTGTCCGGCAGTTTTCTGTGCTGTATTTAATATTACAGGAGCTAACAAATTCACTCTAGTTCCTCTTGGATTACTATTTGGAATAGCTGCTACATTGAGAACCAAAATATCATCGGTTGACTCAATTTGAAGTTTTTCTACTGCAGAATCAGGGATATCAATAATATAATCGAACTCGAAATATGCTGCAGATGTCATTACAAAAGCCAATTCCGGACTTTTTAAAGATTGCATCCATTTAAATGGGGAATCTTCACCATGCTCAACGATAACATACTTATCTTCATCTTCATAGCCAATCATAGGCATTACGAATGTAAAAATTGCGTCATCGTTAACCTCAATTTCACCAAATCGTGTTGTACTAATTTTCATTTTTTTCCCTTTTAACTTATCCTATATATTTTTACTTATTATCAGATGATGAAAAATCAAAATTAGGCATCATCTGTGACATCATCATTGTCTGAATGAATTGTTGATTTGCAGCAGGATTACTACTACCATCTTGATTCATCATAAATGGTAACATGTTCATCATGTTCATACCATTCATACTATTATTGTTATTTCCATTCATTCCCATCATTAAATATGCAGGATTATTCATCTGCTGTGTTAATTGCTGCATATACATTTTTGCCATCATATCTTGATTTTTCTTTACGTTATCAGCTGTTTGTTGTTGACTTGGCTCTTGCGAAAAATTATTACCATTCCACAATCCTGCCTTTTTTAATGTCATTATTGCTGCACCTATTTCTGCATTAGATGGCTGTTTTACATCTTTTTTTGTTTCAATATTTTTAGGTTGTTGAGATATTGCTTTTTTATCTACAGAAACATCTTCTCTTTTTATTTGTGGCATAACAAATCTTTCAGCTTTAGAATTATTGCTAATGCTAAGTTGTGCATCCATGCCGGTAAACCCTGATGTACCTAAACAATCTTTAGCAGCTTTTGCCATACTTTTTAAGGATTTATCACTCGATAGAGATATTACTTTGTCATAATTTTTTATAGCTAAATCTCGTTTATGAGTTTTTGCATAACAAAGACCTAAATAATAATATGCCACAGGATATGAAGAATCTTGAGATATTATTGTATCAAGATTCTTTATACATTCTGCATAATCACCTTTTTTATATAAGGAAATTGCATCAGAAATTTTTTCTTCAGTCATTGAACTTGCAAATCCTGAAGCAGATAATAATAAAATTGTAATTAATGTTAGTAAAACCCGTTTCATATTCTATTCTTTAATGATTTTTAAATATTAATCAACAAATAAATTATACGGTATTTTTACAAAACATACCTACCTTAAACGAAGGATATTATTACTAAACATTAAAACGAAAATGCGCTAAATCGCCATCTTGCATAACATAATCTTTGCCTTCAAGACGAGTTACACCTTTTTCCTTACATGCAGTATAAGACCCTAACTCTTTAAAATCTTTATATGGTGTAATTTCAGCCCTAATAAAACCTTTTTCAAAATCTGTATGAATAACACCAGCGGCTTGTGGAGCTTTTGTTCCTTTAGTAATTGTCCATGCCCTAACCTCTTTTTCTCCTGCTGTAATATATGTTATTAAATTCAATAATGAATATACAGACTTAATCATTTTATTAATACCACTATCTTCTACTCCTAAATCTGCAAGATATTCTTTAGCTTCTTCAGGACCTAACTCAACAAGTTCTTCCTCTATTTTTGCAGAAATTATAACCATTTCTGCACCATGAGATTTTGCATATTCGCCAACTAACTGAGTATACTTATTTCCATCCTTCATATCATTTTCAGATACATTTGCACAATAAATAACAGGTTTAACAGACATTAGATTAAGGTTTTTAAGAACATTCATTTCCTCATCATCAAAATGCTCTTCAGGTTTTATAAAAGAACCCTCTGATAATAAATCAGTAATTTTTTTAAGAACTTTATCTTCTAATACTGCTTCTTTATCACCCGATTTTACAACTTTTAAAATTCTTGCTTGTCGTTTTTCGATAGAAGCTAAATCGGCAAGAATTAGCTCAGTATTAATTACTTCAATATCAGAAATAGGATCAACTTTCCCATCTACGTGTATTGTATTTTCATCATCAAAACATCTAACTACTTGAATGATTGCATCAACTTCACGAATATTATGCAAAAATTGGTTTCCTAAACCTTCGCCTTTACTTGCTCCTTTAACAAGCCCTGCAATATCAACAAACTCAATAGCTGTTGGAATAACTTCTTCTGTTTTGCATAACTTTGCTAGAATATCTAAACGTTCATCAGGAACTGTAACAACACCTACATTAGGTTCTATTGTACAAAATGGATAATTTGCGCTTTGTGCATTTTTTGATGCAGTTAAAGCATTAAATAAAGTTGACTTCCCTACATTTGGTAATCCTACAATTCCGGCTCTTAACATTTATATATTCCTCATTCCTTCTACTATTGCGACACCGGAGCTAGTACCTAAACGACTGGCCCCTACTTCAATCAAAGCTTTTGCTTTTTCAGCATCTCTTATACCTCCTGAAGCCTTAACTTTTAAGCCATATGGAGATACTGTATCATACATTATTTTTACATCCTCAACTTTTGCACCTACACCATTTTTAACAAAACCTGTTGAGGTTTTTACTAAATCAGCTTTTGCTGCAATACATATTTCACAAGCTTTTTTGATTTCATCTTTTGTTAATAAATCTGTTTCTAATATTACTTTTAAAATATTATTAGGACATGCCCCACGTACTGCTTCAATATCTGATTGAACGTATTCATAGTCTTTATCTTTCAACTTAGATACATTAAGCACCATATCAATTTCATCAGCACCATTATTTATTGCATTTTGAGTTTCAAAAGCTTTAACTTCTGATACATTTGCACCTAAAGGGAAACCAATAACAGTTACAATTTTAACTTTTGAATCTCTTAAATTTTCTTTTGCAAAAGGTACAAAGCATGGATTTACACACACTCCACAAAAAGCATGTTCTTTAGCTTCCTCAAATAATTTTAATAATTCAACCTTAGTTGCATCCTGTTTTAATAATGTATGTTCAATATATTCATTGATATTATGCATATTATAAGCTCCTTACTTTGTGTGACTATAATATCATAAATACAAATAG
>CALVEW010000189.1 GCA_944326645.1 Candidatus Gastranaerophilales bacterium | reverse complement strand
CATTTACAACTTTCGTTTCTTCTTTTGTATGACCATTTTCACAGAACACATCAATTTGAGGAATTACGTTAAATGATATTGGTTTTTTAAAGCATACATTTTCAAAATCTTTTTCTTCTAATGTTGCTACTGTATTTTCTCTTAACTCATTGATTGCTGCTAAACCTGCTCCACTAACAGCCTGATAAGTTGAAACTAAAAGTCTGTTAATTTTTGCTTTTTCTTGCAACGGTTTTAATACAAGCATTAACTGAGAAGTTGAACAATTTGGATTTGCGATAATTCCTTTATGTTTTTTCAAATCTTCATCATTTACATAAGCTATTACTAATGGAACATCTTTTTCCATTCTAAATGCACTTGAATTATCAATTATTAAACCGCCTCTTTTTACAATCTCAGGTGCAAATTTTTTACTTGTTCCACCACCTGCTGATGCCATTACAATATCAACACCATCGAATGATTCTGGAGTTGCTTCTTCTACTGTATATTCTTGACCTTTGAATGTTATTTTACTACCGGCACTTTTTGCACTTGATAAAAACTTTATACTTTCAAATTCAATTTCTAATTCTTCTGTTATCTTTGTTATCTCTCTACCTACAACTCCTGTTGCGCCTAAAATTGCAATGTTTGGTTTTCTCATTTTTTTCCCTTTACTTATGTAATCTAATTTAATTTTCCATTATATTTTCTAAACCGTAAATAAATTCCGGCTGTTTTACTACATGTTTTATAGCCATTATAACCCCTGGCATGTAACATTCCCTATTCATTGAATCATGTCTAATTTTAAATATCTGACCTGATGCTCCAAATATCACTTCTTGAGATGCTATATATCCTGGCATTCTTACTGAATGGATTTGAATATTTGAATATGATGTTCCTCCTCGTGAACCTTCTATTGTTTCAACTTCTGCACAATTTCCGGTTTTAAAATTATCATTTACTTCAGACATCATTAAGGCTGTTTTTACCGCAGTTCCTGATGGTGCATCTTTTTTTTGATTATGATGTAATTCTATTATTTCTGCATTATCAAAATATTTGGCTGCCTGTTTTGCAAACATCATCATTAATACTGCCCCTGTTGAAAAATTTGGAGCAATTAAGCAAGATATTTTATTCTCTTTTGAAAGATTTTTTAAATTTTCAATTTGTTCATCTGACAAACCTGTTGTTCCTATAACAATATTTATTCCATTATTCAAACAATATAATGCATTTTCATAAATACTTTTAGGTTGGGTAAAATCTACTAAGACATCAATTTTTACAGACTTTGAAGCTTCTTCTATTGTTTTATAATCACCATTTAGTATATCTATTTTTGCAACTAATTCTAAATTGTTGTCATTAGATACAGCTCTTACAACCTCTGTACCCATTTTGCCGTTTGATCCACAAACTGCTACTTTTATCATTATCTATCCCTCTTTAACTATGCTATTATTCTTTCTAGTATTACACAATACTAGCATATTTTAAATAATATGTTAAATATATTACATATTTTTATTTTCGTTTTTTGCAACCTTATAAGCTTGGTATCCCATAAACAGACCAAAGGCCCCCTGAATTGCTAATGAAAGTTTTGTATTCAACTTTGATTTGAATAATTTTGAAGATAATTTATCTAGCAACATTCCAACACCAAACCAACAAACTCCATTTAGAGCTCCAATTGTAACGGGAGAATAATTTAAACGCTTAGTACCTCTTAATGGTACTCCACTTAATGTTTTATCACTTGCAGGTTTTGTTGTTTGATTATTATCCCCAAATCTTAATTTACTTATTGGTTTATTATTTAATGCTGAAATCATTTTTCACCTTTCACACTTCTACAGTTAATCTAAAACAAAACAAGACAAAAAATTGCTATTTATTAAAGAATTATTAATTTTTTATTTAATTTAGCAATTTTTTTTATTTTCAAGAATTATTCTAATATCAACCAAAAGAATTTTAACATTATGCTAGCAAATATAACAACAATAAAAGTTGGGCAATACAATAATTTTTACAAACCCAATATTAACAATCAAAAACAAAACAAAAGCTCTCATTTCAATATAAAAAATGAATTGAACTATCCTGCTATTTATTTTTTAGGAAACATCCATAATAAAACTACTCGTCCACCATTTAAAGACAACACATTACAAACATTTAATAATATGTATGATCAATATATACAAAATTTGCACCAAACAACAATAGAAGACATTTCGAATGTTCATAATAAAATAATTAATACAACGAATTTTCAATCCAATGAAATCCTTGAAAGCATGCAATTAGTTACACAATTTGGGAATATGGATAGCTTAAAAATTATTGGAGATGAGCTATATAAACATGATGTCGGATTCATTCCATATAATGGTAATACATTCTTAGGTTACATAAATAATACACACGCAGAAAAAGCCTTAAATAATAATTTTGGATTAAATGCAGCATTATATTATCTTTTTGAAAAAAAAGAACTACAAGCTATTGATGGGAAAAATATTGGAATTTTTCTTGATAATAACAAATTAAATGATTTAGAAGAGCTATCTGATGAAGAACTCAAATACATACAAAATAAAAAAAATATTAAATTGTTTATTCTTTCCGGATATGACAATGGAGTTAATTTTAGCAAAAGAAAAAAAGATCTGAAACAAGAATCAATTAACCTTTTAAATTATGCTCATAAACATAACATGCCGGTAAAAGAAGCTATAGATGATAAAATATTAAAACGTTGTAAAAAATTAAACATAGAACCTATTGTTATAAAAAATAAAAAAGAAAGTACAATAGAAAATATTCACAATCAACTCAAACCAAATATAATTAATAAAAAACAATTAACAGCCATAATAGATGCTGCATCAATGAGTACTTTTGAAAACATTAATAAACAAGTAGAATGTAAAGATGGAATTGTAAAATACCTTGATAATACATTACAAGTATACACTCCGGAAAGATTATCAAAAGAGCTGAAAACTATTAATAAGAAAATAGAAAAACAAGTACAAACTATAGGAAAAACAATTGATGATATTATATACATTATACCAACAGCCGGAAAAAGTTATGACTTAATTAATTACCAATATCAAGACATAAATAACATCCCAAAAGAAAAATTTATAACACTAAAAGATGAAAATAGTCTAAAAAAAATTGATACAACAAACAAAGTTTTAGTTATTCTTGATGATTGCTCATTATCAGGCTCATCTTTTCTAGAAGATGAAAATTTTGATTATTATACAAATTCAACAAAAGCAAAAGGGAATAACAGTAATATTATTTTTGCAGCAATATATGCATCTGATAAAGCAGAAGATAGAATTAATACCGCAATAATTAAAAGAAAGCGAACTAACAACGACTTTATTATTAAAAATAATAATGAGGAAGTTAATTGGGATAATGGTATAGAATCACCAGAAACAATCCAATATCTAAACAAAGCTCTTGGAGATTATGGTTGGAAAGATTCAAAATATTGCATAATTTTCCCTTATATGAGCCCGGATAATAATTCAGAATTTGCAGCAGATATAGCATTATTCC
>CALVEW010000188.1 GCA_944326645.1 Candidatus Gastranaerophilales bacterium | reverse complement strand
GATTTAATCGTTCCTTGGGAAGCTACAGATAAAGCAGCTAAATTAAGTGAATATTTAAAAGCAAACTGTTGCGTATAAGTATTTTAAATCATACAAAAAAGGGGTTAACAAATGTTAACTCCTTTTTTTATTAGCTTAATTATGGTAAAATTAACAAGTATAGGATAGTTATAAAACTAGATGAGAGGAAGATTAAAAAGTTAGTTCTACTAACTTAAGCTAATAAAATTATGGGTAACGAATCAGCATCAGAAAAGACCGAATCGGCCACCACCCGACGCCGAGAAAAGGAACGAGAAAGAGGTAACATTGCTAAGAGTCGAGATTTTTCTGCGGCGCTTGTTATTACTATTTCTGTTGCTTTGCTAGCGGTCATGGGTAAATTTATGTTGGATAGAATGATGAACCTTTTACGGTTCACATTTACTAATATTCATCCTGATACGGTTTGTACTGATAATATCATGGGGATTTTAGCTCCTTATTTAAAAGAGTGTGCAGGAATAGTTTTACCATTTTTACTAACTCTTGCAATTTCTGCAATTATTATTGTTAGGTTGGATGTGGGGCATGTATTTGCAATACAAAAAGCAAAATTTGACTTTAATAATATATCCCCTAAAAGAGCTTTGGAAAATGCAAAAAAACTATTTAATCCTTTTGAACCAAGAACAATGGTTGAATTTGCAAAATCAATTATAAAAATTGTAGTCGTTGGAGCTTGTGGTTATGCTACAGCAAACAGTAGAAAAGACGAATTATTTGCAATTTTAGGAGCTGAACCTGCAACATCAATGGGGGTAATATGTTCTATTTTAATAAAAATGTTAATAAACATGTGCCTTGCAATGATTGTATTGGGGCTTCTTGATAAAAAATACCAAGATTGGGAATATGAAAAATCCATAAAAATGACAAAACAAGAAGTTAAAGATGAGTACAAAGATATTGAAGGGGATCCTAAAATCAAATCAAAAATTAAATCTATTCAGATTCAAATGTCAAAACAACGAATGATGGCAAATGTTCCTAAAGCTGATGTTGTTGTAACAAATCCTACACATTATGCTGTAGCTATAAAATATGATAAAACTATTGCGCCTGCACCTATAGTCATTGCTAAAGGTGTAGATTATGTTGCTTTTAGAATAAGAGATATTGCAAAAAATAATAACGTTCCTATTGTAGAAAACAGACCAATTGCAAGAGCTCTATACAATACCGTTCCAATTGATGGTATAATACCATCAGATTTATATGTTGCGGTAGCAGAAATTTTAGCATACGTGTACAACAAGAAAGGGAAGTAATTTAGTTGGATTTAAGTAAATTAGCTAAAATCTTAAAAAATGATGATATCATCCTCGCTGTGGGGTTGGTTGTTATCGTTTGTATGATGATTATCCCATTACCTCCATTTATTCTTGATATTTTACTAACTGTTAATATTTCATTAGCTGTAATTATTCTTTTAGTATGTTTATATACTCAAGAGCCTCTCGATTACTCATCATTCCCTACTGTGTTATTAATTGCAACATTATTTAGGTTAGGTTTGAACGTTAGTTCGACTCGTTTAATCCTATTGCAAGGTGAAGCCGGTAACGTTATTAGTGCATTCGGAGAATTCGTTGTTGGTGGGAATTATGTAGTTGGTTTTGTAATATTTATAATCTTAGTATTAATCAACTTTATGGTTATCACAGGTGGTGCAACTCGTGTTGCTGAAGTATCTGCAAGATTTACATTGGATAAAATGCCGGGGAAACAATTAAGTATTGATGCTGACTTAAATGCTGGTATTATTGATGAAGAACAAGCGAAAGAACGAAGACGAAAACTTGAAAGAGAAACAGATTTCTATGGTACTATGGACGGTGCTTCCAAGTTTGTAAAAGGTGATGCAACTGCTGGTATAATCATAACAATTGTAAATATTGTAGGTGGTTTGATTATCGGGATGCTACAACTAAAAATGGATCCTGCAACTGCATTGTCTACTTATACGATATTAACAGTTGGTGATGGTTTAGTTTCACAAGTCCCTGCATTATTAATATCAACTGCAACAGGTTTAATCGTTTCTCGTGCAACAGGAAAAGATGAATCTTTATCTAAAGATATTGATAAAGAAATGTTTTCTGATCCGAGAATTCTAGGAGTATTATCCGGATTATTAATGATGTTAGGTATTGTTCCGGGCATGCCAACAATTCCATTCTTAACTATTGGTGTATTGGCAGGTGTTGGTGCATACTTTAAAAGACAAACTAAACAAGAAGAAATCAAAGAAAAAACAGAACAAGAGCATAAAACAGAGCAAGAAAAGAAACTTGAAGCGAAAAAAGATAACAAAGGTTCAAGAGAAAGTATTATGCAGCTTCTTAATGTGGAAACAATTGAAATCGAAGTAGGATATAGACTTGTTCCATTATTAAATATTGAAATGGGTGGAGATTTACTGGAAAGAATCGCACAAATAAGAAGACAAACTGCATTAGAACTTGGTATAGTTTTACCATCTATTAGAGTTCGTGATAACTTACAATTAGCTCCAAACACTTATCAAATCAAATTAAAAGGTGTAGCATTAGAATCAGGAGAAATATATCCTGATAGAAGTTTAGCAATGAATGCAGGTGGTTCTGCGGAAGATATAGGTATAACAGGAATACATTCTGTTGAACCGGCTTTTGGATTACCTGCATTATGGATTGAAGAAAAATTTAAAGATGAAGCAGAACTCGCTGGATATACTGTTGTGAGTCCTTCTGCAGTTGTTTCTACTCACTTAACTGAAGTAATTAAGAAAAATGCAGCTGAAATTTTATCTCGTGCGGATGTTCAACAGCTTATTAATAATCTTAAAAATGATGTTTCTGAAGAGTATGTTGCAGATGTTATGAAGGATGTATCTGTTGCAGATGTTCAATTAATTATGCAAAACTTATTAAAAGAACGTGTTGCTGTTAGAGATTTAAAAACTATTCTAGAAACAATAAGTATTCATGCCAAAGTTAATAAAAATCACGATTATCTGACAGAACAAGTAAGACAAGCTCTAGCTCGTAATATATGCAAACAAAACTTGGCTGATACCGGTGAATTATTAGCAATAACACTTGCTCCTGATGTGGAAACAACAATAGCAAGAGGGGTTAGTCCTGATGGACAAAACTTAACACTAGATCCTGATTTTACAAGAAGATTATTAGATGCTTTAAATTCAGAATTAGAAAAAGCTATATCAACTACAGGAAATCAACCTGTTATACTATGTTCATCCCCTATTCGATTGGTATTTAGAAGATTAATTGAAAGAACATATCCTCAAATTGCAATTATGTCGTATAATGAAATTACACAAAATACAAAAGCAAAATCAGTTGGAATAGTAAAAATTCCTATCGCTAAAAAATAGAAAGGTAAGAATATGCGTGAATTATTAAAAAAAGATCAAATAGTTACTATCGTTCCTCACGATTTTAAAGATACGAATAAAGGTAAAATAACAGATGTTTCAATGGAAGGATTTAAGATGCGTCTTAAATATGTTCCTAAAGGCTTGATGCAAAAACACATTTGCGATTTCTATTCTTTAACTGACAA
>CALVEW010000187.1 GCA_944326645.1 Candidatus Gastranaerophilales bacterium | reverse complement strand
CGATCTTAAGTCTGTTAGAATAATTTCTTTAGTTGGTAAAGATGCATTTTTTACAAATTCTCCATCTTTATTTAAAATTCTAATATTAGTATTTCCATTCTGTTCTTTAAAATTTTCTAATAAATAATATGGTTTTGAATCCTTAGGGTTAATCCATACTGCTCTTTTGTAGGTAAAATTATCGTCAGTTAGTTTTATAATATCTTCTTGTGTTGCTTTGGGCGGAATTCTGTTTGAATAATAAATATAATCATTATGTTTTGCAATCTTATTCATTACTCTTGCTTCTTTCATTTCAGAAGATATAAATCTTGGTAAATCAAATGATTTACCTGTTTGTGGGTAAATTAATTTGGGATTAATTCCCTTTAAGTTTTGTTTAGGTGTTAGTAATCTTGGGTATATTGAATTAAAATTCATATATATATAATTCTTCTAAAAATTAAATTTGCTAATATAAATAATTGAAAGTCCTTGTAAATTTTTATTTTAAATCGTATAATGTAGGGAGTTTATCACAATAAAGTGGTGTTATATTGTGAGTTTTAGAACGATTAAAGTAATAAAGGAGCCGTTATGACTACAGAACGTCAATCTCAGATTAATTTTAAAAAGATTGATGAAATTATGGCATCTTATGAATATAAGAAGTCTAATTTAATCGCAATCTTACAACAAGTTCAGGAATTATATACATATTTACCTGAAGATGCTATGACTTTTATAGGGACAAAGATAGAAGGTTTATCTCCGGCTACAGTATATGGTGTTGCAACTTTTTATGCTCAGTTCTCATTAGAGCCAAAAGGAAAATATAAAATAAAAGTATGTGATGGAACTGCTTGTCACGTAAGAGGTTCAATGAGTGTATTGAATGCTGTAAAAACAAAATTAGGGGTTGGCGAAAAAAGGATGACAACAGAAGACGGAATGTTTTCTTTAGAAATAGTAAGTTGTTTGGGTGCTTGTGGATTAGCTCCTGTAGTTGTAATCAATGACAAGGTTTATCCTCAAATGACATCAGATGCTATAAGCATTATCATTGATACAATCATCAAGGAGGAATCAAACTAATGACAGAATTAAATATAGATATAAAACAAGAACAAGAACGTGTTAAAAAAGAAATGTCCAAACAAGGATTGAGAGTTTTAGTTTGTACAGGAACCGGTTGTATTGCAAATGGTTCTTTAAAGGTAATAGACAAATTTAAAGAGTTAGGTGTAAATGTTTCTGCATTAACAGATTATGACAAAATGACAATTGTTCCAACGGGGTGTCATGGTTTTTGTGAACAAGGTGTGTTAGTTATAATTCCGGCTTTACATACAGCATATGTAAAAGTTAAGGAAGCTGATGTTCAAGAAATATATGACAGTCATATAGTAAAAGGTGTTCCGGTAGAAAGATTATTATATGTAGATCCAAATTCAGGGGAGCATATTTATAAGAGTGAAGAAATTAATTTTTATGCAAAACAAGTAAGAACAGCATTAGAAAATTGTGGTCATATAAATGCAGAATGTTTAGATGAAGCCATTTCAGTTCATGCATATGAGGCCTTATCAAATGTTTTAAAGGAAAATAATCCTGATAAAGTAATTGATGAAATAGAAAAATCAGGCTTAAGAGGCCGTGGTGGCGGGGGCTTTCCAACAGGAACAAAATGGAGATTTACAGCTGCAAATAAAGGAGGAAAATCTTATGTAGTATGTAATGGTGATGAAGGTGATCCTGGAGCATTTATGGATAGAAGTGTAATGGAAGGAGATCCTCATAAACTATTAGAAGGTATGGCAATAGCAGGTTTTGCAGTTGGTGCTGACGAAGCATATATTTATGTAAGAGCAGAATATCCATTGGCTATCAAGAGATTAAAAATAGCTATCGAACAAGCAGAAAAAGCAGGTTATTTAGGCCAAAATATAATGGGTTCAGATTTCAGTTTCACAATTCATATTAAAGAAGGTGCAGGCGCATTTGTTTGTGGTGAAGAAACAGCTTTAATTGCATCAATAGAAGGTGAACGTGGTATGCCAAGACCAAAACCACCATTCCCTGCTAATAAAGGTTTGTTTGGTAGACCAACATTAATTAATAACGTTGAAACATTGGCAAATATTCCTGTAATTATGAGAAAAGGTGCTGATTGGTTTGCTCAAATGGGTACAGAAAAATCAAAAGGAACTAAGACATTTGCTTTAACAGGAGAAGTTAATAATACAGGTTTAATTGAGGTTCCGATGGGAACAACTTTAAGAGAAATCATTTTTGATATCGGTGGTGGTATTAGAGATGGTAAAAAGTTTAAAGCTGCTCAAATTGGAGGCCCATCTGGTGGCTGTTTAACAGAAGAACACTTAGATTTACCAATGGATTATGACACTTTAAGAAGTGTAGGTGCAATGGTTGGCTCAGGTGGGCTTGTTGTTATGGCTGAAGATACTTGTATTGTTGAAGTTGCAAGATTTTTCATGAACTTTACTCAACACGAAAGCTGTGGAAAGTGTGTACCTTGTAGAGAGGGTACAAAAAATATGTTAAAAATCCTTGAAAGGATTGTCAAAGGTAATGGTACAATGGAGGATTTAGATACATTAGAGGAATTGGCACATGCAGTAAATGACGGCTCATTATGTGGTTTAGGAAAAACTGCACCAAATCCTGTTTTATCAACATTAAAATATTTTAGAGATGAATATATTGCTCATATTAAAGATAAAAAATGTCCTGCTGGAGTATGTACAGCATTAAAGACATATTCTATTGATCCTGATTTGTGTAAAGGATGTTCAAAATGTGCAAGAAATTGTCCTGCACATGCAATATCAGGTGAATTGAAATCACCATTTGTAATAGATCAGGAAAAATGTATAAAATGTGGCGCTTGTATATCAGCGTGTCCATTCAAGGCAATAAAACAGTTTTAAGATATGAGGAATAAAAATAATGGGTAAAATGATTATAAATGGTAAAGAGTGTGAATTTACCAATGAGGCAAATATATTAGAAGTAATCAGAAAGAATGGGTTTAACGTTCCGACTTTCTGTTATAGACCTGATTTAAAAGATGCGTTCGGTGCTTGCAGAATGTGTGTTGTAGAAATTGAAGGAAGAGGAATTCAATCTTCTTGTACAATGCCACCTCAAGATGGATTAGTAATTCATACAAATTCTGCAAAAGTAAGAAGAATAAGAAAGACAGTATTAGAATTATTACTTGCAAACCATGATAGAGAATGTACAACTTGTGATAAATCAGGTAGTTGTGAATTACAAAAATATGCAGAAGAATATGGTATTAAGGATGTATCAAAATATGTCCAAAGAAAAGAAATGCGTCCAATTGACGATTCTTCTCCATCAATTGTAAGAGATGTAAATAAATGTATCTTATGTGGAGCTTGTGTAAGAGCTTGTAATCAATATCATGGACTACAAGTATTAGGTTTTGCAAATCGTGGTGCTAATACTGTTGTTCAACCTATGGCAGGCAGAGCATTAGCAACAAGTGAATGCGTCTATTGCGGTCAATGTGTTGCAGTATGTCCAACAGGTGCTTTAACTATAAAATCACAAGTTGATGATGTGTGGAAAGAATTGAATAATCCTGATAAAAAAGTTGT
>CALVEW010000186.1 GCA_944326645.1 Candidatus Gastranaerophilales bacterium | reverse complement strand
GTTGTGTTGCATCAGGAGACACTAACAATTTACTTTGCATTAACTTTATTTTATTATACAAATCCTCCGCTGCATTTTTAGAATTTATATTTGTATATTCAAAATTTATCAAATTAGATACTGATGCATCTCTAAATATAACATTTATATCTGATTCATTCTTTTTATAATCATATACTTTTAATAAGTAATATGGATCTTCTAAATTACCTTTGAAATCCCTTATAAATTCAAAGTTTATAGTCTTTGATAATATTGACTCATCTGAAACTGTCCATTTAATACCTAAACTTGCCAGCAACTCTAGAACTTTTGGTGTTAAGCAATGTTCTGATGCCCATATTCCTTTAGGTACAACACCCAAAACTTCTTCAACACGTTCTATTGCCATTTTTACTTGCATATAAGCATCTGAATACAAATCCATTTTTTCAGGCAAATTTTCAGTATTGTATAAATCCCTTGTTGTTGTCTCATAATCACACAAGATTGGTAAAATTGGGTGGTTATATGGACTTGTAGTAACCTCTATTCTTCCTTGTTTTATATATTCTCTATAAGTAGGAATAATTTGAGAGATAATTTTACGATGTAATTCAATTATTTTTATTCTATCTTTTAGAGTAAATCCCTTTTCCTTAGCTGCTATTTGTCTTAATTCAGGAAATCTGTTCAAATGAGTTGGGTCAATCCAAGCTAAATTGAACAGAGCCATTAAATCAGAATACTCTTGATCAGAAAAATCATTAATATTTATTTCTTTTTTAGCAAATCTTTTTTTAAATAATTTTCTATATGTTGGATGATGGAAAATCATCGTTTCATATTCTGCAGTAAAGAAATTTTTTAAAATATATTCTTTTTCACTTGCTGACAAATCTTCTACCGGAGTAACAGTCAAACTTGAATGAATATCGTGTAATCCATTTTCTGAATAATCAATAATACTATCAATTAAAGAAGGAACAACATTAAAATTCAACTTGATATTAGGGTGTTTTTCTAATATCAAAACCATATCCAAATAATCTTTTACTGCATGAAGTCTAGCCCAAGGCATAAGATAAACAGAATCCAACTCATAAGCCGGTTGATGCATATGCCAATAAAATGCGATTGATAACTTTTTTAAACTTCCGTCCATCGACTTTATTATATCAAAAAAAACTCTAATTGACGACTGTTTATTAACTATTATTTTTTATCCAATCTGAAAATAAATTTAATATTATTTTTAATTTTTCAGGACTATTACAATAACCCATTCTTAAAAATTTATCCATTTCTAATGTTTCACCCGGAAGAAATAATATTCCTGTATCTTTTAATAATTTCTTACATAATTCATAAGAAGACATTTCTAAATCATAATGAATAAAAGCACTTGTTGCACCATTTGGAATAATACAACTTATATGAGGTTCCGTTTTTAACCACTCTTTTAAAACTTCAAGCCCTTCTTTTCTTTTTCTTATATTTCTTTCAAAAATTCTTTCTTTATTTTCTATTGCAACTGATGCAAAATAATCATCCAAAACACTTACACTTATTGTATTATATTCTCTATGATGATTTATACTTCCAATAACATCTTTTGAAGCTACAACCCAACCGACTCTTAACCCTGCAAGAGAAAATGCTTTTGATAAAGAAGATGTTGCAATCCCATTTTTATATAAATCTACAATTGAAGTTGTATTATATTTTTCATCAGAAACAATACCTCTATAAACTTCATCAACTAATATATAAGTACCATTTGATACAGATATTATTTCTTTCATTAAATCATCAGTTATAACAGAACCTGTAGGATTATTAGGATTTGTCATTGATATCAATTTTGTTTTTGAAGTAATTAATGATTTTAACTCATTAATATCAGGTAGCCAATTATTTTCAGGTTTTAAAAATAACTTTTTGACATTAGCTCCTAATGATTCCGGAATTGAATAATGTTGTTGATAAGCTGGCAATATTGAAATTACTTCATCACCTTTTTCTACTAATGCCTTATATACAAGTTCATTTGCACCTATTGCACCATGTGTAACAGTTATATTTTCTAAAGTTTGAGAACTATACATTGATAAAATTGCTTCTTTTAACCTTTTAGAGCCTTGAATATCACCATAACCTAATTTTTTACTATATAACTCCTTTAAAACAGATAAATCTATACCTGATATGTCTATAAGCTCATTTATAGACATTGAATCAATACAAATATCAGCTAAATTATATTTAGCTTTCGGCTCATACTCATTAAACCATTCTTCAACTTTAAAATTATCAATAAACATTTCTATCCTATGAATTTTTTAACTTTTATTTCTTGTTCGTTAGCAAGAGCAACACCAACTAAATTATCTGAATATATTAATCCAACCATGCCTGCAATTCCTGCCCTTGGATATATTGGCAATCCATTTGATACTCTTTTCATTTCTACATCATTTATAATAACTTTTTCTAAAGGAATTTTATCAATTGGAGGAATTATATTTTTTTTAACAATATCATATGATGATAAATCATCTAACTTGATTGAATCTTCAAGCTTAAAATCTCCTGCTTGAACCCTTATTAATTTAGAAAGGTAAGCTCCACATTCTAAATCATTACCAATATCAAAACCTAAACTTCTTATATAAGTCCCTTTTGAACACTTTACATAAATTTCAGCCTGTTGTAGCTCATCGTCAAAAGAAAGTAATTCTATTTTTTCTATTACAACTTTTCTTGATTTAATCTCAACATCCTTACCTTCTCTTGCATATTCATAGAGTTTTTTCCCATTAACTTTTAATGCAGAATAAATCGGAGGGACTTGTTCAATTTCTCCTTCATAATTACTCAAAATATTGATAACATCATCTTTAGAAACTTTCTTATCACTCTGCGATACAATTTGTCCCTCAATATCGTAAGTATCTGTTGTTTTCCCGAATTGAAGAGTTGCAATATAAGCTTTATCATCAGCCAAATATTCAATCAACCTTGTAGCTTTCCCAATACATATAGGTAAAACACCTTCTGCAAATGGATCTAATGTCCCCGTATGTCCTATTTGTTTTATTTTAGTAACACGACGTAAAACGGCAACAACATCATGCGATGTCATTCCTTTGGGTTTATATACATTCAAAAAACCTTGCATTGACTAGATTTCGCCTCTTGAAATCTTGTTAATTAATTCCGTAACTCTTGAACCTTCTTCAAGACCATTTGAGTAAACAAATTTTAATTCAGGAGTTAATCTTAATCTAATTCGACGTCCAACTTCATATCTAATTTTAGGAGTACTTTTTTCTATCACTTCTTTAGATTTTTCAATTTGTTCTTCAGAACCTAAAACACTATAAATAACTTTCGCATAAGAATTATCATGAGAAACTTCAACATCTACAATTGATACAACACCTTCTAAACCTCTTACTTCTCGTCTTAAAATATCAGAGATTTCCCTCATTAATTCTTTTCTTACACGTTCATTTCTTAAAGTCATGATTCACTCCTAAACTACTATATTATTATGATACATGAAATTATTTGTATAATCAATTATGAATTACAAGAAAATGTCTAAAAAGTTAAATATTAATAAAATTGTTAAAAAAAATACTTCAAGAATAATGTTTATGGTAAAATAGTATGTG
>CALVEW010000185.1 GCA_944326645.1 Candidatus Gastranaerophilales bacterium | reverse complement strand
CATATATTCTTGAACAATGTCAGGAACAGCATCATAGTATTTATTAACTGTTTCACGACCTTGGAAGTATACGTCAGTATTTTGTGCACCGACTTTACAAACAGGAGCTTCAGGACGAAGAGCTCTTTGTCTGAATTCTTCAATGTATTTAGGTTCTACTAATTTAGCAATATCTTCGTAAGAGATTTCTTCAATTTTGTGAACTTCGTGAGATGTTCTGAATCCGTCGAAGAATTGAAGGAAAGGAACTTTTGCTTTGTATGTTGCTAAGTGAGCAACTAAAGCTAAATCCATTTCTTCTTGAACAGAGTTTGCAGCTAACATTGCATAACCTGTATTACGGCAACCCATAACGTCAGTATGGTCACCAAAAATTGCTAATGATTGAGCAGCTAATGCTCTTGCTGAAACGTGAATAACGTGAGGTAACATTTCACCGGCAGCTTTATGCATAACAGGGATCATTAATAATAAACCTTGAGATGCAGTATAAGTAGAAGTTAAAGAACCGGCAGCAAGTGAACCGTGAACAGCACCTGCAGCACCTGCTTCAGATTGCATTTCTGCAACTTTTACTTCTTTTCCCCAGATATTTTTCTTACCTTGAGAAGCCCATTCATCAATCCATTCACCCATTGTTGATGAAGGAGTGATTGGGTAAATTGCTGATACTTCACTTAGCGCATAAGCAACGTGCGCTGCAGCGTAGTTACCATCAACTGTTATAGTTTTTTTTGGCATAAAGATCCTCCTTATTAAATAATCTTCCTCGCTATAACTATGTAAACTATATAATTTAAAGGTATCTCAAATATGCTTTGATTACAACTATTTATATATTTTTAAATCGAAATATTAAGAAATTTTCATGGTTTTGTAAATTTTTTATTTTTTATCATTATTTTCTTATTTTTAGAGGCTTAAGATTCCTTAACATTCTTGAAATGTCAAAATATGTAATGTATTATCATGATAGTATATAATCGGGTGAGGATTAAATTAACAAAATGAATTCTAATTATTTGCAACTACTTTTTAATGATATGAAAAAGTTGTGGAAAGGGTTGAATGTTCCACAACGTTTTGCTTTGATTGTTTTGTTATTTGTGACAATTGTACTTTCAACATTTTTTATCGTTAAATCTTTTGAACCGGATTTAACAGTATTATATTCTGATTTGGCTGAATCAGATGTTATGAACATTACTGAAAACCTTAAAAAGAATGGGTATTCTTTCAAATTAACAGATGATAAAAAAACAATTTTAGTACCTGCAAGTCAAAGAGATGACATGCGTTTATATGTAGCTGAAAATGATTTAATCCAAAATTCTAATCCAGGTTTTGAGTTATTAGATAATATGCAATTAGGCTCAACCGATTTTAAAAACAACTTAACTAAACAAAGAATTTTCCAAGGTGAATTAACTCGCTCAATTGAAAAAATGGAAGGTGTTAAGAGTGTAAGAGTTCAATTAGCTCAGCCTGAACGTTCAATTTTTGAAGATAAAGATGAAATTCCATCAGCTTCTGTTATGTTAATTTTAGATCCTGGATATAAACTTAAATCATCACAAGTGAAAGCTATAAAAAATTTAGTAGCATATTCAATACCGAGATTAACTCCTGAAAAAGTTTTTATAACAGACCAATTTGGAAACACCTTATCTGATGAAACATCAAAAAATTCAAATGATATGGAATCATTCAAAGCAGGGGTTGAAAAAGAAACTTCTAAAAAAATAACAACCGTATTAGAGGAAATTGTTGGACGTGGAAATGTTTCAGTACAAGTTAATGCTGATATAGATTTCAATTCGGCAAAAGCGACTATTGAAAGATATATTCCATTAGATGAAAAAGGTGAAGGGGTTCTTACAAGCACACAAAGTGAAATAGAAAACTATGAAAATCCTAACAATCAAAATACTCAACAGCCGGAAAATCCAAATTCCGGAGTTCCTAATAAAAACTTGAATTATGCAAAAGAAAAAAGCTCTACAAGTTATAGCGTATCAAAAGAAGTTAAACATATCGTATACGCACCGGGAACAATTAAACGTTTAACCATAGCTGTTGCAGTTAATAAAATACTTACAAAACCGGAAAAAGAAGAATTACAAAATCTTGTATTATCTGCTGCAGGAGTTGATTATGAAAGAGGGGATGTAATTACTGTTTCCGGATTACAATTTGAAGCTTTAGAACAAGATAAGAAAAATCAAGAAAATCTTGAAAAGAAAGTTGCTAAAGAAACTCTATTCAATTATCTTGCAACAAAATTAGGACCATCCATTGTAATTTTAATATTAGGTCTTGTAACTATTACATTATTGAAAAACCTAATTTCAAAATTACCACATTATGAAGTACAACAAAATATATTAGATGAAGCTGAGGAAGAAGATTTAGCATTTGATCCATTAGATCCTGATGAATCAATTGCGAATAAAATTGAAAGAATAAAAGGACTTTCAGATGGAGCTTTTGCAGCATTAGATTTTTATGGTGAAGATGATACACAAGCTTCATACAAAGATATTGAAATTTCAAAACAAGAGCAAAGTATAAATACATTGAATGAGGCAATACTTGCAGACCCAGAGGCAGCGGCAAAAGTATTAATGTCTTATATTAAAGAGTAAAGGATAATATAAAATGGCTAAAGGAAATTCACTTCCGACAACACAAAATGATCAAAAAAATTCAAAGAATCAGGTAAAAGTTAAAGATTCAACACAAAAATTACTACGTCCTTCTCAAAAAGTTGCTGCATTATTAATTTTGTTAGGGGCTGAAACTGCTACTGAAGTATTAAAACATATTACTGATCCAAACATTTTGGAACAAATAACTCTTGATATTGCAAATTTAAATAAAGTTCCAGATGAAGAATTAAATGTTTTATTAGATGAATTTAGAACTGTATTTAAAGCTAGTAATTTGATTGCTACAGGTGGTACAGAATATGCTAAAAAACTTCTATCAAATGCATATGGTGCTGATGAAGCAGAAGAAATGATGGATAAATTAGGATCAATGATTAATACAAATCCATTCTATTTCTTAAATGATGTTGATCCTGGACAATTTGCAACAACATTTTCCGGAGAAAACCCTCAATTACTTGCATTAATATTAGCATATTTAAAACCTGCATTATCGGCACAAATATTAGCATCTTTGCCAAATAAAGTTCAAACACAAGTGTCAATGAAAATTGCAGAAATGAATACTACAAACCCTGAAATTTTATCTGAAATTGAAGATGTTGTAGAGAAGAAATTTTCAACATTTGTTGTTCACGATTTTTCAAAAGCTGGTGGTGTCGAATACTTAGCTAGTATTATGAACCATTGTGATAGATTTACTGAAAAGAATATTATGGAATTCTTAGAAGCTAAAGATGCAATCCTAGCTCAAAGTGTTCGTGACTTAATGTTCGTATTTGAAGATATTGTTATTCTTGATGATAGAGCTATTCAAAGGGTTTTACGTGAAGTTGATTCAAGAGAATTAGCACTATCAATGAAAGGAACAAAAGAAGAAATCAAAGAAAAAATCTTTAGAAATATGTCAGAAAGAGCTCAAGCTATGTTAGTTGAAGATATTGAATATATAGGACCTGTAAGAGCAAGAGAAGTTCAAGATGCTCAATCTAAAATTGTTG
>CALVEW010000184.1 GCA_944326645.1 Candidatus Gastranaerophilales bacterium | reverse complement strand
TGGAAACCAATATTTGCTTGGATACCTATCGAAAGCATTATTAAAGATAACCAAGAAGATTATTACAATGCAATCACATTATCGACTAGTCAGGGTAAATCTAATATTTTCATTGAGTTTATGTTAGATGTAATTAACAAAGCAATTAAAGATATAATAACCGACACTAGAAATCACTATAACCATATCAATAATCAAATTACAGAACTTATGAAAGTGATTGAAAGTTATCCACAATCAGCAACAGAACTTATGGAAAAATTAAACCTAAAATCTCGTTTAGGATTTAGAAAAAACTATTTGCAACCCGCCCTAGATGCTGGACTAATTGGAATGACAGAACCCGACAAACCAACAAGCAAAAATCAAAAATATTTTAAAATTTAACAAGGGAGTGGTTTATGAAATTTGAGAGTATATCTATTAAGAATTTTAGAAATTTTGAAAGCATTGAAGATTTGAAACTAGATAACCATAATATTTTTTTCGGAATGAATGATGTCGGAAAATCAAATTTTTTAGCTGCTTTAAGATTTGTGTTTGATTATAACTTTCGAAAGAATGGATTTGCAATAACAGATTTTTATAATTTGGATTATGAAGACAGACTTATTGATATAATAGTAACTATTGACTTTTCACAAAATGATAATAATGATGAAAAACTACGCTCAAAAGCTCGAGGAGTAATAGGATCAGACAATAGTATTCTATATATAAAAGTTGAATCCTCTTTGAATACAGATTTAAAGATGTATCAGTGTAATTTATACTGGGGATGCGACATAAACGATTTAATGCTAATTAATCCTAATAATAGTTTTTCTGATTTAGATAAATTATTTAATGTAATCTATATTGGGAGTTCAATTGATATTGAAACTGTGTTTAGAAAAAATTTTTCAACTTTAGTCAAAAGGAATAAAGATGATTTTAGTGATATTCAAAATACTTTAAATATTCTAAAAACTCAGTATAGAGAACTAGTTAGTGTAAAATCAACAGAGGAATCTTTACTAGATGAATATAAAAAATTTTCAAAGGACAACTATAAATTAGTTCTAGCTCCGAAGGATATTGATGTGGATCCTTACAAAAATATTACTCCAATGTTGAATAAAGGTGAGACCAACAAGAACTTCCCGCTGTCTGGTGATGGACAAAGAAAAATAACGGCATATGCTTTAACAAGATTAATTTCCGTAACAAATGGTAAAATTGACTTATTTTTAATAGAAGAACCTGAAAACCATCTGCATCGAACATCATTATTAAAGATGTCTAAATCTTTGTTTAATAAATCTGATTATCCATTCATTTTTATAACAACTCATTCTTCAGAGTTATTAAGTGAAATGGATGAAGTTAATTTGATAAGAATTTTTGGTAATCCAGTTAATGTGAAAAGTTGTATGTATAAAGTCCCAGATGATTATGCTACGGTAAAAAATATATTAAATTTAAACCTTGCTCAAGCTTTATTTTACAACAAAGTCCTATTGGTGGAAGGCCCCTCGGAATTAATATTATTCGAACATGTATTAGGTCTATTAAATTCGGATTTTAAATGTGAAGGATATATTATTTTACCTGTAAATGGAACAGGCTTTGAAAACTATATGAACATTCTTAAACCAATAGGAATTGAAGTTATAGTTAAAACCGATAATGATATTAGAAAGAAAAAAAGTGCAGCGAATTATGAGTGTTTAGGATTGAATAGAATTGAAAAATTGGTTAATATTTGTAATAATTATTCTGAAGAGCAATTGAAATTACAAATCAGTTTTAACAAATCTATAACAAAATTTGAACCAAAAGATATAAAAGCAGAATTGTATGAAAATAATTTAGAAGAACTTCAGAAAGCGGAGCTAATAGATAATATTTATCTATCTAAAATAGATTTAGAAAATGATTTGGCAGATATAATAGAAGATAAAATGAAAACATATTTAGATACTGAAAACCCTGTTGACTATTTACAGAAAAACAAAATGAAAAATATGGCGGAGTTAGTTAAATATATAACTATTGAAGATGCAGAGCGAATATTTTCTCATGCTAATTTTAAATGTTTAAAGGGGTTTTATAATGAAGAAAATTAAGCCAACCGAAGTGCAATTAAAAATCATTCAAGACATAGAAGGTAGTATTGTAGTGACTGCTGGTGCTGGTACTGGGAAAACAGGAGTATTGGTAGAAAAAATTCAGTATGAATTAGAAAATAAACAGTGCAATTACAAAACTATTGCAGGAATTACTTTTACTATTAAAGCAGCAAATGAAATTAAGGAAAGATTAAACATTCAGGACGATGATGTGTTTATTGGAACCAACAATTCATTCGCCATTCAAGAGGTTATATCTCCTTTTATGTGGGATGTTTATGGAAAAGATTTCAAACATGATTTCGATACCAACTATATGTATAAAGTAAATAACTTTCAAGATGGACTAAGTTATGTTAAAGAGAAAACCGCAATCTGTTCCTATTCAGACAACAAACATAATTTTGTTTTTGAATTAGCTTTAGATATATTAAAGAAATCAACCGCAGCTCAAAATTATTTGAAATCTAAATATTTTAAGCTGTTTATTGATGAATATCAAGATTGTGACAAATCAATGAATGAGTTTTTTATGTATATAAAAAATTCATTACAAATAAATTTATTTATAGTTGGAGACAACAAACAGAGCATATACATATGGAGAGGCGCAGCACCAGAATTATTTAACAACTTACTAAGTGATAAGACTTTTAAGAGTTATGAACTGAATGAAAATTTCCGTTGCACAAGACAAATTCAAAATCTATCTAACATACTTTATGACAAGACAAAAAAATTATACGAACAGTGTGATGATAAAGATAGTGTCATATTGGCAAACTACAATGACGGGAATATTTATACTGCAATAGATAGAATTCTTCAAAAAGAATTACATACAGCTGTATTATCTAGAACAAGAAGTTCGGCATTAAACGTAGCTAATGAATTAAATAAATTAGGAAATGATTTTGTATTTGTTCCACAATTGCCAATAGATGAATTAACTTCAAAAGACTCGTGGATTTATAGAGCGATTGCGGATTATTATTTTACAAGAAATATATACAACTTTTTCGAATATATTCCTGGTGAAAGTGTTGATAGATATTCTCTAATCAAGGAAACAAAAGACTTTGTTACGAAAAATTTAGTGGACCTGTTTGAATGTGTTTCTAATAAGGAAGTTTTTTATCAAAAATTAGAAGAATTTGCAAGAAGTTTTGAATGTGAGTGTAATAAAGATATATCCAATTTCCTAATAAATACAATTTCTGAAAAAGAAAATAAAATAGCTTTTTATAATATTCGTAATAAAAACCAAAGCCTGACTTTACACTCATCAAAAGGAAAAGAATTTCAACAAGTTGTTATATTTGCAGAAGACTTTAATCAAGCTGATGCGTCATCAGAAAGTTTAAATTTATTATATGTAGCTGTCACTAGAGCAAAAAATCGACTAATTATTATGACTCCTAATTTTAATAATGATTTTATTATAAAAGTGTTAAAAGACAGATTTGAAGCTGTCAATATTAAGAGCAAAGACATTTTCAATGTAGTTAATATTAAAAAAGAAGACTAAGTTAGTCTTCTTTTTATATATAAATTATCGATTTGTTTTGTTTTTGAGCGTATTTTAAAGTGCGATAGGCTCCGCTTTTGTAGGTTT
>CALVEW010000183.1 GCA_944326645.1 Candidatus Gastranaerophilales bacterium | reverse complement strand
TACCTAATCTCTTTGATAAGATTTTAATATCATCTAAAGCTTTTTTATGTAAATTTTTAACATGATAATTCCTTTGTGCTTCACGAGCATTATTTAATTTTTTCTTACCCCAGAAAAATAAATCATCAAGTACATACTTCCCAAAATTTGGAGATGTATTTCTATTTTGTCTTATATTATTAAATTGGTAATTCCTTGCAGATATTGGCTGTGATTGATTATTTCTATTTTGTATTGTTCTAAAATTTGTAATAGTTGAAACTTCCATAAACACTCCTTTGTCTAGTATTAGTTTCATCGTATAACTTCAATTATTTTTTTAAATATACACCGTGCTATTTGTTACATAACTTTATAAAATAACGGAAAATATAGCCAAGTGGCTAATATAAATATTAATAAAAAAATACTAAAAAGGCCTGATATAAATATACATCAGACCTTTTTCATTTAAATAATAATACTATTAAACAGCTACTAATTCGCTAGCTTACTTAGCTTCAACAACTGCTTGAGCTGCTGCAAGTTTTGCTTGAGGAACTCTGAATGGAGAACAAGATACATAATTCAAGCCAATTCTGTGGCAGAATTTAACTGAATCAGGATCTCCACCGTGTTCACCACAAACACCACCAAGTAATTTTGGATTTACAGCTTTACCTTTTTCCATAGCCATTTCGATTAATTGACCAACACCATCTTGGTCTAATGTTTCGAATGGGTTAGCAGGTAAGATTTTTTGCTCAACGTAGTTTTTCAAGAATTTACCTTCAGCATCATCTCTTGAATAACCAAATGTCATTTGAGTTAAGTCATTTGTACCGAATGAGAAGAATTCTGCGTGTTCTGCAACCTTATCAGCTGTTAATGCTGCACGAGGAATTTCAATCATTGTACCGAATTTGTATTCGATTTCAATTCCTTTTTCAGCCATAACATCTTTAGCTACACGAACTAAAATATCTTCTGCTGTTTTTAACTCATTTACGTGACCAATTAATGGAATCATAACGTAAGGATGTACTTTATGTCCTTCTTTCGCTAAATCACAGCAAGCTTCAAAGATTGCTCTAACTTGCATTTCGTTGATTTCAGGATAAGTTAAACCTAAACGACAACCTCTTAAGCCCATCATTGGGTTAGATTCTGATAAACCTTCAACGATTTCTAACATTTTTGCATCTTCTGAACAATCTTGACCAAGTGCTTTTTTAGTAGCTACTTTTTCAATTAATTCAACCTTAGATGGTAAGAATTCGTGTAAAGGTGGATCTAAAAGTCTTACAGTTAAAGGTAAATCACCTAATGCTTTGAACATTGCATAGAAATCTGCATATTGCATTGGAAGAAGTTTATCTAAAGCTTCTTTTCTTGCTTCTGCAGTTCCTGCAATAATCATTTTTTGAACCCAAGGTAATCTATCCGGATCCATGAACATGTGTTCTGTTCTACATAAACCAACACCTTGAGCACCAAATTTTAATGCGTTTTCAATATCTTTTGGAGTATCAGCGTTTGCTTCTACTGTCATTGTTTTAATTTCATCTACCCAGTTAAAGAAAGTAGTGAAGTTTTCATCAATACCAGCTTCAACAAGTTTAACAGCCCCTGCCATAACTTCACCAGTACCACCGTCAAGAGAAATAATATCATCTTTCTTATAAACAGTACCATCAGGTGCTGATGGTACTGTTTATGAGAAATAATATCATCTTTCTTATAAACAGTACCATCAGCACCTGTTAATGTTTCAGCTTCTAAGTTGATAATTAAATCTTCACAACCAGATACACAAGGTTTACCCATACCTTTAGCAACTACTGCTGCGTGAGATGTAGCACCACCTCTTAGAGTTAAAACACCTTGAGCAACTGCCATACCATGGATATCATCCGGACAAGTTTCTATTCTTACTAAGATAACTTTTTCACCGTTTGCACCACGTTCTGCTGCTTCTTCTGTATCAAATACAATTTTACCAACAGCAGCACCTGGAGATGCATTTACACCTGTTGAAATTTTGTGAGCTTCTTTTTTAGCTTGTGTATCAAAGTTTGGTAATAAAATTTGATATACTGAATATGGATCAACTAATTGAATTGCTCTTTCTTTAGTAATGATTCCTTCATTACACATATCTACTGCAATTTTTACAGCAGCTTTAGCAGTTCTTTTACCGCTACGAGTTTGAAGAATCCATAATTTACCACGTTCAATAGTGAATTCCATATCTTGAACATCTTTATAGCCTAATTCTAATTTTTTAGCAATATCTACATATTGTTTGTATAATTCAGGCATTTCTGATTCTAATTGAGCGATTTGTTTTGGAGTTCTAATACCTGCAACAACGTCTTCACCTTGTGCATTTGTTAAGTATTCACCATAGAATTTATTTTCACCTGTTGCTGGGTTTCTTGTGAATGAAACACCTGTTGCACAGTCATCACCCATGTTACCGAATACCATTGTTTGTACGTTTACTGCTGTACCGAAATTGTGATCAATTTTGTTCATATTTCTGTATGCAACAGCACGTGGAATATTCCAAGATCTGAATACTGCTTCAATTGCTTCTTGTAATTGAACATATGGATCTTGAGGGAATTCTTTTCCTGTTACTTCTTTAATAACATTTTTATATATTGGAATTAATGACTTCCATCCATCGGCAGAAATTTCAGTATCAGACTTAACTCCTTCTCTTTCTTTTACTTTTTCTACTTCTGATTCGAAGTATTTTTGTCTATCCATTTCCCAAGCAACTGAACCGAACATTGTTAAGAAACGGCGATATGAATCATAGCAAAATCTAGGATTATTTGTTAATTTAATCATAGCTTCTACTGTATCATCGTTTAAACCTAAGTTTAAAATAGTTTCCATCATACCAGGCATAGAAACTCTTGCACCTGAACGAACAGATACTAATAATGGATTTTCACTATCTCCGAATTTTTTACCTGTTTGAGATTCAACATCTGCTAAAGCTTTTTTTACTTCATCCATCAAACCTTCCGGCATTTTATTACCATTGTTGATGTATTCCATACAAGTTTCTGTTGTAATTGTTAATCCTGGAGGTACTGGTAAACCTAAATTAGTCATTTCTGCTAAGTTAGCACCTTTACCGCCCAAAAGGTTACGCATATCAGCATTTCCTTCTCTGAAAAGCCATACTCTTTTTTCTGCCATTGTTTTCTCCTTTTTGAACATTTAAAAACTACCGTCATTATTGTATCACAAAAACATTTCAAATATAGAATATTTTAGTAAAAAATTTTGTAAATTAAAAAGAGGATATTCAATAAATGAATACCCTCTTTAAATTTTAATTAAATCAGAGATTTAATTATACAGAAGCTAAAGAAGAAGCTTCTCTAACAACTGATTGTAATGCTTCTAAAGCATCAGCTGGAAGAGCATCTTTTCCTGCTTTTTCTGTTTCTCTTGATTTAACGAATTCAATTCTATCGTTCATACGAGCAACGAATTCAGATGCATATTCTTTGTTAGAGAATGAAGCATCAAATCCTTCAATATCCATAATTTCGATATCTGAGAAGTTTTCCCATTTATGGAATTTAGCTGAACCTTCAACGATAGCTTCGATAATTCCTAAAGTATGTTTAGGTTGAACTTTTGTACCCATAAATTCACCTGTATTTAAGATGTAGCAATCAACGCCATCTTCAATTAATTTTTTGAATCTAGTGTAGTCTACTTCTAATGGGTAAACTCTGAATGGGTTAGCATATGGTTCAA
>CALVEW010000182.1 GCA_944326645.1 Candidatus Gastranaerophilales bacterium | reverse complement strand
GTTCATTAGCTTTATCAACAGCACCTCGCATACCCTTTTCTTTAGGGGTTAAAACAAGCTCAGCGCCATAACCTTTGATAAGTTTTTTGCGTTCTTCTGACATATTTTCCGGCATAACTATTATAAGTTTTAGTCCCATTACAGCACAACACATAGCCAAGCCAATACCTGTATTTCCGCTTGTTGGTTCAATTATTACAGTATCTTTGTCTACTAAATTTGAATTAAAAGCATCTTTTAACATATAAAGAGAGGCTCTATCTTTTAGCGAATTTGATGGATTAAAGTATTCAAGTTTTAATAGAATATTATCTGAATATCTAACAAGTGGAGTGTTTCCTATTAAATCAAGAATGTTATCGTATATTTTCACTTACTTAATCCTTTATTTTATTTATTGTATTAAATTTATAGCATAAATTTGAAAATGATTAAATGTAAAGCAAAAATTTACAAACAAATTAATTTTTCTAGAGTAAAATAAATTTGTTATGGTAAGAAGAGATTTGTTGGAAAAATGTTTAGAAGATAGAATCCTAATCCTAGATGGTGCTATGGGGACTATGCTTCAAAAGTATAATCTTACAGAGGAAGATTATAGGGGCAATTTATTTAAAAATCACACAACCGAATTAAAAGGAAATAATGAGCTTTTATCTATTACAAAACCTGAAGTAATTAAGGAAATTCACGAAAAATTCCTTCAAGCAGGTGCAGATATTATTGAAGCAAATACTTTTTCTGCAAATTCTATTTCTCAAAAAGATTATGATTTATCTAATCTAGTCAAAGAATTAAATGTTGAATCTATAAAAATAGCAAGAGAAATTGCTGATAAGTATTCAACAGAAGAAAAACCAAGATTTGTTGCAGCCTCAATTGGACCAACTAATAAAACAGCATCAATATCACCGGATGTTATGAATCCTGCATATAGAGATGTTACTTTTGATGATTTAGTATCTGTATATAAAGAGCAAGCCTCTATTCTTGCAGATTGCGACATTGATATATTTTTAATCGAAACAATATTTGATACATTGAATGCAAAAGCTGCAATATATGCGATTAAACAAGTTCTTACAGAAAAAAATATCGATATTCCTATTATGATTTCTGTAACTTTATCTGATAAATCAGGCAGAACGTTATCAGGTCAAACATTAGAAGCTTTTTATTATAGTGTAGAATTTGCAAAACCATTATCAATAGGACTAAACTGTTCTCTTGGTATAAATGATATGATTCCGTATATTGAAGAGCTTTCAACATATTCAAAATACAGAATTAGTCTTTACGCAAATGCAGGTTTACCAAATGCTTTTGGACAATATGAGCAGACTCCTGAGATGATGGCAAAAGGTTATGAAAAATTAGCAAAAGAAGGACTGTTAAACATTTGCGGAGGCTGTTGTGGAACAACTCCTGAGCATATCAAGGCTATTGCAGATGCTGTAAAAAATTATGCTCCACATAACGTGGCAGAAAAACAAAATTATCAAGCATACTCAGGACTTGAACCATTTATATACAATGGAAATCAAAATTTTATTATGATAGCAGAAAGAACAAATGTGACAGGTTCTAAAAAATTTGCAACATTAATAAAAGAACATAGACTCGATGAAGCATTAGAAATTGCAAGAAGTCAAATTGAAAATGGTGCAAATATAATTGATATTAATATGGACACCGATTTAGGTGATTCCAAAGCTCAAATGGTGGAATTTCTAAATCTAATAGCTTCAGAACCTGATATTGCAAAAGTTCCTATAATGATTGATTCTTCTGATTTTAGAGTGTTAGAAGCTGGGTTAAAATGTACTCAAGGCAAATCTATCGTAAATTCAATTAACTTAAAAGAAGGTGAAGAATATTTTATAAAAGAAGCGACTAAAATAAGAGATTTAGGAGCTGCAATGATTGTTATGGCTTTTGATGAAAAAGGTCAAGCAGATTCTGTAGAAAGAAGAATTGAAATTGTTGATAGGGCTTATGATATTTTAGTTAATAGACTTAATATAAATCCAACAGATATCATTTTTGATTTAAATGTTTTCCCTATTGCAACAGGTATTGATGCTCACGATAACAACGCAGTAGATTTTATTGAAGCAACAAGATTTATTAAACAAAAATATCCACAAGTGATTGTTTCAGGAGGAATAAGTAATCTTTCATTCTCTTTTAGAGGAATGGGGAAAATAAGAAATGCAATGCACGCAGTATTTTTATATCATGCAATAAATGCAGGTTTAGAAATGGGAATTGTAAACCCTGCAATGTTAGAGATTTATGATAACATTCCAGAACCTTTAAAAACATTAGTAGAAGATGTCGTTTTAAATAAATCCAAAGATGCAACACAAAAATTATTAGAATATGCTGAAACTATAAAATCTGAAAAAACTGAAAAAGAAGAAAAAGTTGAAAATTGGAGAACTGAATCTGTTGAAGAACGACTTCAAAGTGCATTGATTAAAGGAATTAATAAACACTTAGAAGAAGATATTTTAGAAGCTCTAAAAACATATAAACCAATTGATATTATTGAAAAAATACTACTTGAAGGGATGAATAAAGTTGGAGTTCTATTTGGTGATGGGAAAATGTTTCTGCCTCAAGTTGTAAAAAGTTCTAGAATTATGAAAGAAGCTGTTGATATTCTTCAAGTTCATTTTAAGAAAACAGATTCAAATACTAATATAGGTAAAATTGTTATTGCAACTGTAAAAGGCGATGTACATGATATTGGCAAAAATATTTTATCTTTAATTTTACAATGCAATAATTTTGAAGTAATTGATTTAGGTGTAATGGTCAATTCTTCAGAGATATTAAAAGCAGCAATAAAATATCAGCCAGATATTGTTGGTTTATCAGGTTTGATTACTCCATCATTAGATGAAATGATAAATGTTGCACAAACAATGGATAAAGAAGGTGTAAAACTTCCAACAATCATGATAGGAGGCGCAACAACAAGTAAGCTCCATACAGCTTTAAAAATTGCACCAAATTATAACGGATTAGTTGTTCAAACAAACAATGCATCAGAAGCAGCTGTTGCCGCACAAAAAATTGTTATAAAAGATGACACATTCATAAACAATACCCTTAAAGAACAACAAAAACTTAGAGAAGAATATGAGGCAAGTTTAAAATGAAAATACCTTTCTTAGAAAAAATAAAAACAACACCTTTAATTTTTGATGGTGCAATGGGTACAGTTATATATGAAAAAGGTATATTTCTAAATGCTTGTTATGATGAATTAAATATCTCAAATCCTAATCTTATAAGAAGTATCCATGAAGATTATATCAATGCTGGCGCAGATGTTATTTTAACAAATACTTTTGGTGCTAATAGAATAAAATTAGAAAAATTTGGTTTAGCTGATAAAGTTCAAGAAATAAATAAAAAAGGTGTTGAACTTGCTAAACAAGCTGTTGACGGGAATGAAAATATTTATATTTTAGCATCAATTGGTTCAAATTTAAGTAGTGGAGAAATTTTAACTTCAGAAAATATTCAAACAATAAAAGATAGCTATAGAGAACAAATATCTGCTCTTGTTGAAGCAGGAGTAGATGGTATAATTTTTGAAACTTTTTTTGATATAGAAGAATTAATCTTGGCAGGAGAAATTGCCAAAGAATTTAACATTCCTGTTATTGGTTCTATGACTTTAACTAAAGAAATGGAAACCCCTAAAGGATTAAATATTGTATCAGCACTAGAAAAACTTGATTCATGTAAATATTTTGATGCG
>CALVEW010000181.1 GCA_944326645.1 Candidatus Gastranaerophilales bacterium | reverse complement strand
CATTATCCCTCAATATCTGATGTTTAGAAGCCCTACCTCTTGCATTTACAGCATCAACTATTACCTTAACATCAACTCCACGTTTTTTAGCTGATATCAAAGCTGATGTAATATCTCTATCTGTTATCAAAAATGCAGGCATGTATATGTATGATTTAGCAGAATTTATTAAAGGAATAATTTTTTTATGGGTTACATCATCTTTAGGTGAAAAATATATCGAAATAATTGAATCCCCTAAAATAATATCATTTTTCTTTATGCCAACTTTTGCTGTATGGAAATTTCCATTATACATCTGTTCAAACTCCTGCTGATAAATTTTTGCCACAGAAGGAGAATCAATTAATATAGCACTATTAGAATTAAACCCTGACATATCTGTACAACTTAAATTTGCTGAACCTGTTATAACTCTTTTTGAATCGAATATATAAAACTTATCATGCATGATTGTATTATCTAAATCAGACACAGAATTAGGTATAAATTTAGAAATAAAATCTGTATCAGAATAAATATTTCCACCATTTAAATCCCTATCATAAACTAATCTTATTTTTACACCTCTTTTCATAGCTTTAGACAAAGCAAACTCAATCGCAGGAACATGCTCATATCCATATATTGCCATATCAATTGTTTGATTAGAAGAATTTATCTGAGATAAAATCTCTTTGCATATATCAGACTTACATTCATTTGAAACCTTCAAATTAGTCGTATAATCAGATAATAGGATTTTAATATAAGGTATTTTTAATACTAAAGAAGGTTTTATAATTTTTGAAACATTTGTTTTTTCTGATTTAATATTTTTCTTATTATCCAAACAAAACTTACACGGAACCGCACCTTCTGACAAATTTCGTTTAGGAATTATAACAATATTATGGGCCATTGCACCATATTTACAAGTTAATTTATGATATTTTTTAGATTTTAAATTATAAACTACAAAATTTTGTTTTCTTGCATACTTTAATTCGTATTTAAATTGTTCAGTATTTACAGGTAATCCATTCTTTATAACAAATCCGGATTTATATAGCTTATTTTTATAATCCTCTAAAACAATAGATTTCCCTAAAAGATTATCATCAGCGAACTTATCAGCCAAATACCCAACAGCTAAAATATCCTCATATGAAACACCAAGCCGATTAGCAACATCTCTACATAATTCTTTATTAGCGAAAGACAATACGCATATATCAAAATTAATAGATTTATCATTGTCTAATACAATAGAATTAGGTGCGATAATCTTTACAACCCGAACAAAATTTTCAGCATATCTTACATAGATTATAAATGCCAATAATACAGTAAATATTAATAATATCCCGTAAATCTTTTTCATAAGTCAATTATAACAAAAATACCCCATCCAAAGATGAGGTATTTTTATAAATAAACTAATTGTATTAGTGACAAAGAGCTAAAAGAACCCCAGCTGCAACGGCAGAACCGATAACACCTGATACGTTAGGTCCCATAGCGTGCATTAACAAGAAGTTTTGGCTATTGTATTCCAAACCAACTTTGTTAGAAACACGAGCTGCCATAGGAACAGCTGATACACCTGCTGAACCAATCAATGGATTGATTTTTTCTTTAGAGAATAAGTTCATAATTTTTGCCATTATTACACCAGCAGCAGTAGCTAATGAGAATGCTACGATACCTAAAACTAAGATAAATAATGTTTGAACTGTTAAAAATTGTTCAGCTGATAATTTAGAACCAACAGATAAACCTAAGAAAATAGTTACAATGTTGATTAAAGCATTTTGCATTGTATCTGAAAGTCTTTCAACAACACCACATTCTTTACATAAGTTACCAAATACTAAAGCACCTAATAATGGGCAAGCATCAGGTAATAATACGATACATAAAGATAAAACAACAAGAGGGAAAACAATTTTTTCACGTTTAGAAACTTCTCTTAATTGTTTCATTTCAATTTTACGTTCAGCTTCAGTTGTACATAATTTCATAATAGGTGGTTGAATAACAGGAACCAACGCCATATATGAATATGCCGCAACAGCAATAGCACCTAATAATTCAGGAGCTAATTTTGAAGTAACGAAAATTGAAGTAGGACCATCAGCACCACCAATGATACCAATAGCACCTGATTGTGGTAATGTAAAACCAAATACACAAAGTGCTAATAATAACGCACCAAATATACCAAACTGAGCAGCACCACCTAATAATGCAGTTTTAGGGTTTGCAATCAAAGGACCAAAGTCTGTCATAGCACCAACCCCCATAAAGATTATTAATGGGAATAAACCTTGGTGAATACCTGCTTCATAAATGATACCTAAGAAACCATGAGGACCTGCGATATCACATACAGGAATATTTGATAAGAAACCACCAAATGCAATTGGAACTAACAATAGTGGCTCAAATTGTTTTTTAATACCTAACCACATTAAGAATAAACAAATTACTAACATGATTGGGTGTCCAAATTGATGTAAAAATTGTTCAACCGGACTTGTTATTGTTGGATCAACAGGGGATATCATATTGTATATCCCTGTTGAATGCCATAAATTCATTAAACCTTCAGCTATCTGCATCTCAAGCCTCCTAACCTAATGTTACCAATACTTGACCGGTAACAACTTTATCACCTTGAGCTACTTCAACTGATTGAACTGTTCCTGCTGATGGTGATTTAACTTCTGTCTCCATTTTCATAGCTTCTAGAACTAAAAGTACATCGCCTTCTTCTACAGTATCACCAACTTCAACACAAGTTTTTAATACGTTACCTGGTAATGCTGCTTTAACAGGAGTTCCATCACCTGATGCAGCTGCTGTTTGTTGAATACCTTCTGTAACAGAAATATCATAAGATTTTCCATTAACTGTAGCTTTTTTGTCACCTTCAAGTTTAACAGCATAGTTTTTACCGTTAACTTTAACTGTGTATTCACTACCATTTTTAGAAACAGGTGCACAAGCTTGTTCAGGGCAGTTCTTACGAACACCAATAACACCGTGACCTTGTAAGAACATAATACCTTTTTCTTTACAAGCACCTGCGATGAAGATGTTTTCATCATTAACTTCTAAGCCTGCATCTTGTAACATTTTTGTAGCTGCTGCAATACCTTTTGTTTCATCTTTATCGTTTAAGTCAACAACTTTTTCAGTAGTTGGTTCTAAACCTAATTGTTCTTGTGCAATTTTTACGATTTCAGCATCAGGTTCACAAGGTGTTTTACCGAAATAACCAAGAACCATTTTTCCATAACCTTCTGCAATTTTCTTCCAGTTACCAAACATAACATTGTTGAATGCTTGTTGGAAATAGAATTGAGAAACAGGAGTAACTGATGTTGCAAATCCACCTTTTTCTACAACTTCTTTCATAGCTGCAACAACTTCAGGGAATCTGTTCATTACACCATTGTCTCTCATCATTTGAGTATTAGCTGTTAATGCACCACCTGGTAATGGTGAAGAAATAATCATTGGGTTAACAGCTAATGCTTCTGGTGGTAAGAAGTAATCTTTCATACATTCTTTGAAGATTTCTTCAGTTTCAATAATTTTTTCTACATCGATACCTAAATCGTATTCAGTACCTTTTAATGCGTGCCACATAGAAACGATATCAGGTTGAGCTGTACCACCTGAAACAGGTTTCATTGCCAAGTCTATACCGTCAGCACCACCATCAAGAGCAGCTAAATATGCAGCTAAACCTGTACCTGCTGTTTCGTGAGAGTGGAATCTAATATGAGCATCTGC
>CALVEW010000180.1 GCA_944326645.1 Candidatus Gastranaerophilales bacterium | reverse complement strand
AATTTGTTTTTTATGCTTTAAATTTATACTTGCTAATGAAGCCATAAGCTTTTCTCGTTTTTCATATGTTTCAGGGAACATTCTTTGGTACATTTTTTCATTTTTACGATTCATCATAATTTACACCTTCTACAATTATATTTATAATTATATTTTATTTAAAAACAAGTTCATGATTTTTTTTGCCTACCAACTAAATGCATAGTCTTTAAAAGTAATATATGAGCAACTGCAGCTGCCAATGCAACCATTGCTGCAACTTTATGCACTACTATATTCTTTCTGTGACCAAATATCCCTGATGCTATTCCAAAACCTATTGAGGTATAACCTGTTATTGGTATTAAACTATAACGATTTAACCTGCGTCTTTTATTAGACTCAGTATTTGATTTAAAAACTATGCCGGATAATATTGGATTAACTCTCATAAACACTACCTCTACTATTAGTAGTATAACATAATCACTCTACAACATAATCCTGCAATTCGACTAATTTTAATCTGGCTTCTTTATTTTGAGGTTGTATTTCTATAGTCTTTATCAAATCCAAACGAGCCTTTTCATAATTTTTTAATTCTATATATGTCAAACCTCTATGATAATATGCTAAAGCATAATAATTATCTAATTCAATCGCTGAAGTATAATCTGATATTGCATCTTCATATTTTTTTAACTTACACAATGTTAAACCTCTATTATAATAAGCATCTGATGCATATTTATCAATTTTTATAGCCTTAGTATAATCTTCTATTGCTCCACTATAATCTTTACTTTTATCTTTTACTACACCTCTATTTACATATGCTTGAACATATTTCTTATCAAGCTTGATTGCTTTATTATAATCTTCTAATGCACCTTGTAAATTTCCACAAGTTTCTTTTACTAAACCACGCCCAACATATGATTTTACATCTTTTTTATTTATACTTACTGCTTTTGTATAATTTTCAAACGCATTATCATAATTCTTTAACCTAAATTGCATTTGAGCAATACTATAATATATATCATAATTATTAGGCTCATATCGCTTTGCCTCTTCATAATCTGATAATGCATCCTCATAATTTCCTACCATAAAATTTAAATATCCTCTTTGGATATATAACTTGGCATTCTCAGGATTTCTTTCTATTTTTTTATTACACTTAGTTAGTTTTTTTATTATTTCATAATCTGAATGTTCATAAGCTATACAAGAATGATAGTTTAAAAAACATATTAAAATTACAAATAATATAAATATTTTTTTTAACATAATATTCTCTCTTAATTTTGAGGCAAATAATATTTTAACCAAGGCAATTCTTGATATCTAGGATAATACTCCGGATTTAATTTTAATGCTTTTAAACAATCATAAACAGCTTCTTTTGTTTGACCGCCAATATGCATTCTTGATAATGCTCTATTGTTATATGCCTCTGCATCATTTGAATTTAATGCTATATATGACGAATAATCACTTACTGCCTTATCAAAATTTTTCGTTGCATAATGAATCATTGCCCTATTAAAATAAGCCGGAGCAAATTTATTATCTAATTCTAAAGTCTTTGTAAAATCTTTTGCAGCTCCTACCAAATCATTTTGTTGAATTTTTACATGACCTCTATCATAATAAGCACTTACTAATTTTGGATTCATTTCAATTGCTCTGTTTAAATCATCTATAGCACCTTTATAATCTTTTAAATAAGCTTTAGCATGCGCACGTTCTATATAAGCATCTGTAATATCCGGATCTAATTTAATAACTTTATTAAAATCATCTATCGCACTTTTATAATCTTTTATATTTAATTTAGCAATTCCTCTATTATAATAAGAATCACATATATCATCGTCTAATCTTATTGCTAAATCAAAATCCTTTATAGCGCCGTTATAATCTTTTAAAATAATTTTTGCTGTTCCTCTATTACAATATGCGGTAACAGAATCAGGTTCTAAATCAATTGTCTTTGTAAAATCCTCTATTGCTCCTTTATAATCTTTTATCCCAAATTTGGAATTTCCCCTTAGAAAATAACTTTCTGCAACATCAGGATATTTTTTTAATACTATTGTATAATCGGCAATAGCTTCTTTATACATTCCTAATTTATACTCTGCATCTGCTCTTTTTAAATATGCAGAATAATGTTCAGGATTCTTCTCTATTAAATTACTATATTTTTCAACTGTCTTTCGATATTTTGAATTATCTAATTCTTCACTCAATACAAACCCACTTGTAAAGTGAATAAGGGAAAATAATACTATTAAACTTAACGAAACTTTAAATACTAATCTCAATTATTAGTCTCCTACTATATGGGATTGGTACAAATAATAAAATATCATCAATATAATTTAAATACATAATGCAAACATACCATTTTAAACTCTTTCATATGAACCCATAAATTTATAATATGTTGTATGAGCTTGAATTGATTCAAATGCAGCTTTAACATTATCATCATCTATATGACCTTGAACATCAAGAAATAAAATATACTCATTTATATCCATTTTTGATGGAGTTGCATGAATATAAGAAATATTTATATCTCTATTGGCAAACTCTTGAACGATACTAAACAATTTGCCGGGCTTATCTTCTATTGATATTGCAATTGATGATGTGCTTTTGAGTGTTGGTAGTGTTTTAAATGCTCCTATCATTACAAATTTTGTCTGGTTATTTTTATCATTATTTATATTTGGATGCAATATATTTAAATTATAAATTTCTGCAGTCTTTTCTGTTCCAATAATAGCATATGTCAAATTATATGAGTTTAATAACCTTGCAGATTCTTCAATATTAGAAACATTTATTATATTCAAATGCATTGGTAATTCATTTTTTATATATTCACTACACTTTGCAATTGCAGGAGAAGGAGCTATTAAGCCTGAAATGTTATAGATCTCACTATTTTTAGATAATAAACAATTGTTTGATGGCAAGATTGTATCAGATAAAATATATAATTCCTTACCACTAGATTTTATTAAACTATCTGTAGTTTCTCTTACAACACCTTCTTTTGCATTTTCAACAGGAATAACACCAACAGCATCTTCATCTGATTCTACATAACTTATGACTTCTTCAATAGTTCTAAATGGCATTTGATATGCTTTCAAATCATATTTTGAACAGAAATAATCCTTTGCCATTTCTGTAAATGAACCGCTCGTCCCTAAATATGCAATTGTTTTTACATTTTCTGAATTTAAAATTTTTGTCATACTAATCTCTATAATGGAACATAACCGCAATAAATTAAACTTGACCATCCGTCAAAATAACTTATTTGAGTTGCACTTCCTGTTTTAATCAATATTCTTGATTGCTTTTCAGGAGGAATACCTAATGTTGTTGCAACAACAGATTGAATAACATTTTGACCTGTTACGACGATTACACGATTCCCTATATTTTTTTCTACTAAATCTTGAACAACTTTATCCACTCTATTATTAAAATCTACAATCGGCTCCCCATTTTCTGGTGTAATAGCTATTATACTTGGAGCATTTGCACCATACTCCATTGAATATTTTTTTACAATATTTTCATATGTTAATCCTGTCCATTCTCCCCAATCTCGAGAATTTAATTCAGACAATATCTCAAAATCCTGTTTATAAACTTTAGCAATCATTTGAGCAGATTGTATACATCTTGTTGCAGGGCTTGAATAAATTTTATCATTTTTCACCCCTCTTTTTTTGATGTATTCACAAATCTTTCTTATTTCTTCCTGACCTTTTTCTTCTAAAGGTGGATAATTCTCTTGATTACAT
>CALVEW010000179.1 GCA_944326645.1 Candidatus Gastranaerophilales bacterium | reverse complement strand
GTTCAAGTTGCTTAAATTTACTATAGAGGGATATATTATTTGTATAAATTCGAACTAATAGTTCGAACCTAGAAGCGTCAGTTCCGCTATTTTAAAGACACCTTTAGGTGTCTTTTTTAGTATGTTCACTCCTCGACTCTCACTACGTTCTCGCCTGTCTTGAATTTGAAATATTTATCTTATTTTTGAATTACTCGATATAATCTTTCACCATCTTGAACAATTTTGAACTTATCTTTTGTAAATGCATTAGTATCAAATATTACTTCGTAATTATTAGCCTTATAGCCTGGAAAGTCTTTTAAATCAAAAATTACTTTTGAACCATTAGTTCCTAATGCAAAGCAATTTGCATAATCTGAATTTATTTTTGGAGTCGCTGATGTAAATCCTTTATTTTCAAAAACAAACTTTGATACATCATCGATGTTTTCTAATTTATTCTTTCTATTAGGAGTTAAACCTCTTACAAATTCGCCTGTAACTTTATTATTTAATATTGCTAATTTTAAATTCTCTAATAAATTTTTAGATTTTTCTGAAAGCTCTGCACCACTTCTTAAATACTCATTTATATAAGGACATCTTGCATATTCTTTATATGATTGAATAACATTATTTATTGTTTTTTTAGTGTTTTCTAAATTTTCAGCACTCAAATAATCTTTAGCTTTAGAAAATGTAAGTGTATCTGTAAAATTAGCTTGATTTGCTAATTGCGAAACCTCTTGGAAATTATCTTTTCCAATTTTAGATACTACTCCTCTACGATTGGCTATTGTCCAACCATTATTTACCAAACTTCTTAAAGACGAAATATTTGACAATATTAGAACCTTCCATACTTTTAACACACACATATTTATAAAGTGTTATAAGTGATATTTATTTACTTATTAATGAAATTAACGTATAAATTGTTACAAATATTTAATTAATTTATTTTCTATTTATACTATACTTTCATTGATTTTAAAGCCGATTTATTATAAACTTTTTAAACAAAAGGAGTTTTTATGAAAAAGATTTTATCAACAATTGCATTAATAACATTATTCACATCTGTTTCTACTATTACTGCAATTGCAGCTAAGAAAAATGTAATATATACAGTTGAAGACGGAACTAAATTAGAATGTACAGCCAAAAGAGTAAGAGGTACTATTGACGAATACATTGATACAACTGATTATTACTATTTTAAAAATGGTAAAATTTATAGCCCTAACCTTGTAAAACTTTACGGAAAAATTAACGATGACCCTAAAAAAGTTTTAAATCAAAAAATTACTGATGATGAAATTAAGTTTAAAGATAGATTCTATGAAACTTGGACTATGGATTATAAATGGGTAACTATCGATAGAAAAACAGGGGAATACAGATTCTCTGCAAAAAGAGATTACGGAACTTGGTATAGAACTGCTAACGCAATTGGTCAATGTAAAATAATTGAAGACGAAGAATAAAATATTTTAATTTATTATTATATTAAATTAAAAAGTCCCAACTAGGGACTTTTTGTTTTTAAATATAAATAATTATATTTTAATAAAAATCATTAATAATCATAATAATGAACACCGGTATATCCAAAATGTCTTAGTTTTTCATTTTCAAATAAACCTAAATTTCTCTGACGAATCTCTTCCTGCTGTCTATATTGATACTGACGATTTTGCATAATTTTATTTTGATATGCCTGTTGTCTCGCATAATATTGGTTCCTCTGTTGCTGAAAATTTCGCATCTGAGAATTATAATCAGCAAATGAAGGCAAACCTACACATATTAATATTGGTAAAATTAAAATCTTTTTCTTCATATTCATAATTTTATTTCATTGTAAAAGTTGCATTTACAACAGCATTAATTTTCTTATCTTTCGCATTAGTATTGTAAATTCCATAATCTGAAACATCTGTTGAATTTTTTGCAACTATTTGAAATACTCCCATTTTAGCTGATGTCATTGGACCAATATGACCACCTGTACTTTCTACCATACTTTTAGCTCTCTGTTTTGCATCTTTTGTTGCAGCTGCAAGCATTTCTACTTTCAATTCATCTAAATTTGATACATAATATTCAACTTGATTTGATGTAATTTCAATATTATTGGCAACCAATTTCCCAACATCTTGAGAAATGTTTGTAATTCCATCAACATCAGAAGATGTTGCTTCTACATTTTGAGAAACATTATAACATTCAATTACAGATGAATCATACCCATTCGCGAACTTTTTATAAACAGGATAAGATGAAACCGTTGAAAATTTAATATCAGTTTCTTTTACTCCTTTATCAACCAAATATTTTTTTATATAAGCTTTATTTGCATCAATCCTATCGTAACCCGATTTTAAATCCTTACTTCTTATTGAATAGTAACCTTTCCATACTGCAACATCGGATGAAATATCCTTTGATGCAGAACCCGTTACTGTTAATGCATGATTTTGGAGTTTTTGATATGCAACTACTGCATGAGAAAAAATAAACGTTGATAGCATTGCTCCTATTGCGATTACAATACCTAATAACAAAACTTGATAGTCTTTGATTTCTCTAATATTTTTCATAACAAACTCCAATTCTTCTATTCTTATAGTCTAAATATTATAATCTATTTTATAAAATTTAGCTAGAGGGTATTTAAAGAGTCATTGATTGAACTCGGACACCATCCAATCTCGATAAATCTTTTTTTAATTCACTTGTTACAGATTCATCAATTATTTCAAGAAGAATTGTTCCCCAGTTTGCACATACATTACTACAAGTACTATGCAAACCTATTCGAGTCTTTATAGCACACCCAAATTTTGATATTATATTCTGAAACTCATTAGAAAGTTCCATTCTATTTGTTAACTTTACACCAATTATCGTTGTCATATGGATAAATTAAATGATTTCAATATATATTTCAATTAGACAATTGGATATACATTTACCCCATCTTTATACATTTTTTCTCTGTTTTCTTTTATCTTATGTATAGTTTCAGGATAATTTTCCTTTATCAAATTTCCAATATTAGAATACAATTTCAACAATGCTTTTTGAATATTTTCAGAATTCATTTTAACCATATCACAAGCCATTTCTTCGCTAGACAAAGCCAATCTTGTCATATCTCTGAATCCGGATGATGCCAAAACTTTTGCAAGTTCATTATCGTCAGCAGACATAAATAATGCCTGAGCTAACACCAATGGCATATGTGATATCAAAGCTACAGATTCATCATGAGATTTTGCATCTGTTACAACGACTTTTGCTCCCATATCCTCTATAACTTTTCTCAAAGTATCAGGAACAATTCCATCAAATGGAGTTAATACCCATTTTGCGCCATTAAATAATCCTGAATATGAATTTTCATACCCTGAAAATTCAGTTCCTGCCATTGGATGAGAAGGTACAAAATTATAGTTATATTTATTTTCTGATACAAATCCTTTTAAACTTGATGCATCTGTAACTATTGTATCTTTACTTAAATACTTTTCTATATCTTTTAAATCATCAAGAACTTTATTCATTGGAGAACATACAAAAACTAAGTCACAATCAGTTAATTTAACTCTCTCAGAATAAATATTTTCATATTTTCCTCCTTGAGAATTAGAAATACCAACTACATCATAGCCCAATTCATTTAATGATTTAAAAATTGAGCCACCTATCAAGCCTAATCCTAAAACTCCGATTTTCATATTATAAATCCTTGTGGGTAAAGTGTTTTTCACCTTTTACATAATCAATCACAGTATCTCCTGAACCTCTTAACTTGTATTTATAAATTACAAGTCCATCCATACCAACAGGACCT
>CALVEW010000178.1 GCA_944326645.1 Candidatus Gastranaerophilales bacterium | reverse complement strand
AACAAATAATGCCAACCAACCATATTAAATGATATATTGGGTTATGGAATAAGAAATTATCAGGGATTTTACAATTTTTGAAAAAAATTGATTCTATCAAAAATATAATAATAAATGGTATATAAAAATATAATGAAAATATTATTATATACATAAATATAATTGTGCATAATACAAAACCTTCTTTGATAGCAATTATGAGTAATAATAGTAAAATCCATCCTGTTAATGCTAAACAATGCGACCAAATATGTTCTTTAGTCTTGATGAGTTTATTATAAAAATTTGATATTCTATCTTTTATCTTTTTCATAAATTTAATTATATCTTATTTTTATTTAATATCAATTAATAGCAGTTACCAAGTGGTAAAGTGATCAAGTGACCAAGTCGTGAATCGTGAGTTGTGAATTGGGTTTTAAACAGTGACCAAGTGATTAAGTGATTAAGATTTTTTCCTCTCTGGTGGAGTCTGATATGACTGGGTTTTATGGTAAATTGTTCTTCTTTGTCACTTGATAACTTAGTCACTTAATCACAGTTAAATAGATTACTTCGGAACAAAATGTTCATCGTAATGACGCAATTCCATTTACCCCTTTATTTCCCCCCCATTTACCCCTGTTAATAAAGTTTTATTCTTATATGTTTAATAAGTTATACAAAACGGAACTTATATTTATTGTCACGGTTCTCATTATGAGAACCGTGTTTCTTTTAGAAAGGAGTGGTGGTCAAGTTACTTATATCTAATTTTTTATATCGTTTGTACTTTAGTTAAGGAGATTTTTATGGAAGAGTTACAACAATCTAATGAAACATCTAATAATGATGTCTCTCAAGAAATTAATCAAAATGAAACTAATCAAAATGATTCTAATCTTATTATGGGCAAGTTTAAATCTGTTGAAGATTTATCCAATGCTTATAAGAATATGGAATCTTTACAAGGTCAACAGTCCAAAGAAATTGGAGAGCTAAGAAAAAAAGCCCAAATCTTTGATGAGGTTCAGAAAAAAATTAATGAAAATAATCAAAATTATCAAGAGGCTAAAGAATATTTTGAAAAAAATGTTCCTAAATATGATAACGATGATTATTTCAAAAACCCTGAATTCTCTAATCTCTACAAAGAAGCATTCCTTGCTCTTGGAACAAAACTCGATACCGATAAATTTGTTTCTCTTGTAGATAATTATGTTAAATCTAGGATTTCGCTATATGAAAAAGCTAAATCTGCTAAATCTGAAACCGAAAATGCTAAATCTTCTATGCAATTTTCTGATTCCCCTGCAAAAACTTCGTCAAAAACTCTGCCTAAACTTGATGGCTTGTCTCCAGAAAAAATTGATGAAGTGGTTGCTCGTTATATATAAATCGAAAACCTCTTTTTTATTAACTCCTTGTTTCTTTATTATTTGAGGTTTTCAAAATCTGACTGTGGATAACTTACCTATCAAATAAAAAAACTGCCGGCATGTTCGATAACAGTTTTTATTTACATAGGTTTGCCCTTGTTGTCGGATTATTTGTCTGTACATAAGTTTATGAAAGGATTATTATGTCTGTTAAACAAATCGTTATTTCTGCATTCAATAATGCATTCAAAAAGTATCTTTATGATGAATTAGTTATTGGTAAACTTGCTCATACTGATTTTAAAGATTCTATCAAAAAAGGTGATGAAGTTGATGTAATCATGCCTGGTTCTGTTACTATGTTTGATTACGACGGTGGAGAATTAACTGCTCCTGAAATCGCTACAACTTCTACTACTAAAGTTAAAATTAATCGTGGTAAGGCGTTTCACTTCGAATTAACTGCTATCGAAGAAAAAAGAATCCAAGATGCAATCGACGGGAACAAACAAGTTGACCTTGCTAAAGATTATACTGATGATGCTATCAAACAGTTTGCAGCTGGTGTTGATGCTGCTTATGCAAATCTTTATACTCGTGCTGCTCATTACCTTGATGATGCCGGCAAAGCTATTACTCTTGATGCTGATTATGCTAAAGAAATCCTTGCTTATATGCAAGCATTGTTCAAAAAAGGTGATGGAAAAGGTCATACAAATTGGATTGACGGCAACATGGTTTGTATCGTGCCTCCTGAATTCCAATTCTATTTAGGAAAACTTGATGATCTTAAATATGTTGAATCAGGTCACGAAAAATTAGCTAAAGGTTATGTTGGTCATCTTTGTGGTTGGGAAATCCTTGTTTCTAACAATATAGCTCAACCTGAAGATGGTGTGTTCTATCCGTTATTTGGTATCAAGGGTAAAACTCTTGCAGGTGGTGTTTCTTCTGATTTAAGCACTCAATTCTATACACCTGAAAATAGTTTTAATACCCGTTATAAAGGATATGGTTTGTATGGTGTAGGCGCTCCTCGTGCTGATTTCTTAGGTACTGCTAAAATTTCTGCACCTCTCTCCTTATCTAAACGCGCGTAATTGCCCGAATCTTTGATTCGGGCTTATGCTCGAAAAAATTTGTGTTATACATTATTTTGAAAGGAATTTTTATGGCTAGAGATATTATTGCTGTGCAATATCCTGAAATGGATGATTCACAATCTGTTGCTAATGCAAAAGTTACTAAAAAAACAGTTACACAAGCTAATGGGATTACTATCGAAAAAGCTTTCGATAATAAAAATAACTCATTGGTTATATGTGTTGAAAATACTGCTTCTTCTGCTTCTTCTGTTACTTTTAAAGCAGGAGATAACTACCCTAATGCTAAACTTGGCGATCTTGAGGTTAATGTAGACCAAAACTCTTTGAACGTGTTTCAAATCCAAGACCCTTCAAGATTTGAAAACAAAGACGGATCTATGAACCTTGATTTCAAAACAGGGTTTACCGGAAATATTTTTGCTGCTGCAAAATCTGTTGCTGTACACTAAGGAATCGGGGCTTTATGCCCCATTCCTTTTTTTGTTAAATAAGGAGTGTGTATGAAAGTTAGAAATATCATAACTAATAATGTTTTTAATCTTCCAAAATCAGAAGTTGAATTGTTGATAAATGAACATCCTGATCTATATGAAAAATACTCAAAAACCCCTAAAAAAAATGCCGCTAATGCTATTCCTAAATATGAACAAAATACAATCTTACCTCTTATTTGGGAGGAATAGGGGTAAATGGGGGGAAAATAGATGGGTAAATTAAGTGGGGAAAGTTCTTTCAAAAAATACCTCTTTCCATACATTTATTTTACTTTATCTCTTCCTTTAACCCCCATTTACCCCTACCCCTTGTCTTTGCGAGCAAAGCGAAGCAATCTATTATTAAAAAGTTATTAACTAAGAATAACAAAATACAATCACATCTTAATAAATTTAATGGTGCAAATAATTGCATCCTACAACTGATATTTTAATTATAGTATAATAGCCACCCCATAATATTGTGTGATAACTCAACAATACATGGTTTCAATTGATAAAATAAAATAATTGATACATTTATTATGGTTAGTATTTGTCCTAATATCCATATCATATTATAAATAGGATTTTTTAATATAAAATTTGATTTTATATTAAAATCTCTAGTTAAAATTTTTTTTAAAACTAATATTGAAAGAATAAGGCAACCAGAAATAAATATACTTAAATATGTTGAAATATATATACCTAAGATAATTAATTCAGTAGAACCATCAATAATTATTAGTAATGTAGTTAATAAAAAAACACATAATCCAAATAATGCTAAACAATGCGACCAAATTTTTTCTTTGGTCTTGATGAGTTTATTATAAAAATTTGATATTCTATCTTTTATCTTTTTCATAAATTTAATTATATCTTATTTTTATCTAATATCAATTAATA
>CALVEW010000177.1 GCA_944326645.1 Candidatus Gastranaerophilales bacterium | reverse complement strand
CGATTATTTATATTTATATGGTTAATATTTCTTAATAATATTTATTTACATGGCAAAAAAATATTTTCACAAGCTTTCCATGCAGTAAATAATGCAACCAACTATAAGGAGTATTCAATGAATATTAATACACAAATTCGTACCTTTAATCAAATTAATAATCAAAATAATCAAAATAAAATGACATTTAAAGGTATTAATAAAAAAACAGGCGAAGAAATTATTAAAATTACTCAAAATCAAGTTAGAGCAAAAAAACCTAATAAAGCATTAGGTACTTTAATTGATTTTATTCATAATCCAATTGAAACAATGAAATTAAGAGTTATTCATAGAAAAGCTGTTAATAATCAAATAAATGACCATCATTATGATATTGCTTATTATTTAAATGTAGAACAGAAAACAATACAAGATTTAACCAAAAATGCTTCTATGAGAAATTTAAGACTCTTAGATACAATTGCTGACAGATATAATGCAAGCAAAAAAAATAGCTCTAATGTTTTAAATTCTGAAAATGCTATTAATATATACAAAAGTATTCCTTATCCTAAAAAAGATCATTATTACATAGTAGCTAAGTACCCGGGAGATATGGAAAATTTACAAAGAATTATAGAACTTGCAGGAAATGATTCTAAAAAATTAAAATTCGTGAAAAAATTAAATACAGACATTATTTCCATTCACGGTTATCATGACAATGCAAGACCTGAATTAGCGGCTGAATTACTTGAATCTAAAAATGCTGATAATTATATTCAAAATTTTGATAATTATAAATCTTTTTTAAGTCTTCATTCAACAGATGAAAATGCTGTAAAAAAATTGGATTCTTTAGTTGAATCAGGTAATTTTAATACTAAGAAATATGATATTAAATTAGCTGTAGCTAATATATTCAATAAAGAAGCTTTACATGAAACTCCTATTTTAAATTCAAAAACAATTGAAGAAAACTACACTAAAGAACGAGGCGAATTTTTAAATAAATTTGCAGAAAATATTGGTATTTCACAAAAAAGCTTAAATGCCGGAAATGACAAAGACATTTTACATATGTTTAAAACTACTAATAAAGATAATTTGAAAATTAGAATAAAAATTATGGATAATTTTGTTTACCATAAATTTGAAAACTACAAAATAAATGATAATAATGAAGAAATCTCAGCAATAAAAGAGTTATTTGACAAAATTGATAATGACAAACATGCTAAATCTTTTGTTAATAAAGCAATTAATAAAAATATGGATATAAAAACAGCTAAAGAATTCAATGAAATTCTTTCAAGTACTTCTACAAAAAAATTAGACATTTTCTTTAATAATACTAAAAATATTTTTAATCAAACTTCAGGATTAGAAAGAAAACAAGCATTACAAGAAGAAATCAAAAATCCGTTCTTTAAAACTGAAAGAGCTATACTTCAAGAACAAGATGATATTGAATACGGTTTTAGGAAAAAACCTAATATTTTCTCTATAGCAGGAAAATATATCGCAAATGTATTTAATAAAACTTTAGATAAAATGACTTCTGATAAAGTAAAACCAATAATCAAAAATGAAATAAAAGAAGTTGAAAAAATTGAATCGAAGCCTACAATTAATATTATAAAACCAATAGAACTTCCAAAAGCAGAAGAAGTAAAACCTGTTGTTGATATTGATTTAAAAGCTGCGGCTAAAGTACAACCGGAAGAAATTGTTAATATAATTAGCCCAATTGATTTACCAAAAGCAGAAGAAGTAAAACCAATTATAGAGGTAGATTCAAAAGCGATTGATACAATGAAATCAATAAAAGAAAATATAAAATTAGTAAAAACTGCTCCAAAACAACCTAACGCTAAAAAACTTGCAGTTATAAACGATGTAAATGGTGTAATTGAAAAGAAACTTGGAACAAAAACTCTTGGAGAACAAAAATCTGATTATGCTAAAAAAGCAACAAAAATGAGATTGAATTTATTACCTGAAATCTTTGCTTCAATCAAAGAAACAAGAGCTGCTGATAGAGCAAATGGTACTAAATCAAAATATTCAAATAAAGATGCATTAGCATTATATGAAAAAATTAATGGTAAGAACAAAAAATTAGTAAATTATATGCTTAAAAAACGTAATGCTGATGGAACAAGAAAATTCAATATCAAAGACATTATTACAACATTAGACGATGCAGAAAAACAAGTTATTCAAAACAAAAAAATAGCTCCTAAAAAATATAATGCTCAAAGTGAAAGAAATTATTATAACAATATTTTTGACACAAATGTTGCAATATATGGACAACTTGAAAAAGCAAAAAAACAAACTGTTAAACAAAAATAGTTTAATAATAAAATTAAGAGAAGTATGGAAAAGAGCCGGCATGTTGCCGGTTCTTTTTTTATATACTAGCCAACTGGCTAGTTTTATTATATTATTAACCTATGGTTTGTAAGTGTTTCACAGCAACAACATTTGGAATAGATGCTTGTATTGTAGAAGTTGAAATTGACGTTATCAATTCTCTACCAAATATTAACATCGTCGGTTTACCTGATAATGCTGTTCAAGAAGCCAGAGAAAGAATTCGCTCAGCTATAAAAAATTCAGGTTATTCTTTCCCTAAAGGACGTGTTGTTATAAATCTTGCACCTGCAGATATAAAAAAAGAAGGTGCTCATTTTGATTTACCAATGGCTGTTGGTATTTTATTAGAAGAAGGTTTGTTTGAAAAACAAGATTTGAAAGAATATGGATTTATTGGTGAACTTTCTCTTGATGGATCTTTACGAGGTGTTAATGGGATTTTACCTTTAGTATCCGAATTAAAAAATTATGGTATAAAAACAATTTTTGTTCCTATAGATAACGCTAAAGAAGCCGCTTTGGTTCAAGGTGATGTTAATATTATTGGAATAAATCATCTTTCTGATATTGTTTCTCATTTTACTGAAAAACCAATCGAGCCAACAAAGATTAATATAGAAGAATTTTTTGCAGATAATGAAGAAGATTATTTGTATGATTTTAAAGATGTTAAAGGACAAGAAAAAGCTAAAAAAGCACTAGAGATAGCAGCTGCAGGAGGACATAATATATTAATGACAGGATCTCCCGGCTCAGGTAAAACATTAATGGCAAAATGTTTTCCATCAATTTTACCACCTCTTGAACTTTCAGAAGCACTTGAACTAACAAAAATTTATAGTATTTCAGGTCTTTTGCCTAGTGATAAACCATTAGTTACAAAAAGACCATTCAGACCAATTCATCATACTGCATCTGCCACAGGAATTATAGGTGGGGGAACAAATCCAAAACCCGGAGAAATTACTCTTGCTCATAGAGGGGTTTTATTTTTAGATGAAATGGTCGAATTTCCTAGAAATGTTCTAGAAACATTAAGACAACCATTAGAAGATGGTGAAATTGTAATTTCCAGAGCTAAAACATCTATTAAATATCCTGCAAAATTCATGCTTGTAGGGGCAATGAATCCATGCCCTTGTGGTTTTTTAGGAGATAAAGAAAAACAATGCACATGCTCAGATGTTCAAATTCAAAGGTATCAAGCAAGATTATCTGGACCTTTGTTAGATAGAATTGATTTAATTATTAATGTCCCAAGATTATCAACAGAAGAATTAACCATTAAAAAAGAGGGCGAAAAATCTTCTGATATTAGAAAAAGAGTTTCAAGAGCAAGAAAAATACAAGCTGAAAGATATAAAAAAGATGGATTTTTAACAAATGCTGAAATTCCTAATAAATTAATAAAAAAATATTGTGAACTTTCTCAAACTTCTCAAAAAATGATGGAAATAGCCACAAAAACATATCAACTCTCAGGCAGAAAATATAATCGTATTCTTAAAC
>CALVEW010000176.1 GCA_944326645.1 Candidatus Gastranaerophilales bacterium | reverse complement strand
TACATAAAACTATTTATACATACAATATATTGTATGTATAAATAGTTTTATGTATATAAAAGGGATAAATTATAATGCCAAAAGAAATAGATAATCATTTAGACGCAAAGATTAATGGATTACTTCAAGATTTACATTATCAATTAGAATCATTATGTTGGGTTGTTAGCACAGTAGAATCTATTAGATATCTTATATCTTTAAAAAAGAAGTATGATAATAAATCAGATATAAATCTATAAGTTAAATATTTTAATTAACATCTAGAGAAAGCTTCTACATCAACATCATCAAATGTGTTGTCAAAGAAGTACGCAGAAGATGCAACCATTGAAGCATTATCTGTACAATATTTCATTATAGGTGCATTTACTCTATAACCTTCTTTTTCTAATTCAAAAACTTTTCTTCTAATCTCAGAATTAGCAGCAACTCCCCCAGCGATTACAACTTGATTATAACCTTTAACCTCAAGAGCGTGTTTAACTTTTTTTATAAGAGTTTCTGAAACTGTTTCCTGAAAACTTGCACAAATATCTGCTAGTGGAAGTTCCTTTCCTTCAAATGATTTTACAAGTCTTGATGCTGCTGTTTTTAATCCGCTAAAACTAAAATCAAATTCGCCAACTTTTGCTTCAGGAAGCTTAAACGCATAAGGATTACCTTCGTGAGCTAGTTTATCTAATCTTGGACCACCTGGATATGGTAGACCAATTAATCTTGCAACTTTATCGTAAGCTTCTCCTACAGCGTCATCAATTGTTTCACCTATAATTTCAAGTTCAGAATATGATTTGACATCTATTAATTGAGTATGTCCGCCACTTACTAAAAGAGCTATAAATGGAGGTTCTAAATCTGTATCAATAAAGTTTGCACTAACGTGAGCATTAAGATGATTAACACCAATAAATGGTTTATCATGAACAAGAGCAAGAGTTTTTGTTGCATTTAATCCAACAAGTAAACATCCAACTAAACCAGGTCCAACAGTTCCTGCAAATGCTGAAATATCTTCAGGCTTTAAATTTGCATCTTCAAATGTTTTATCAATTACTACATTGATTGCTTCTAAATGTTCTCTTGCTGCAATTTCAGGGATTACACCACCAAATTGTTCATGGGTTTTAATTTGAGATGCAACAGTATTTGCAATAACTTTTCTACCACCTTGAACAATTGCGCAAGCAGTTTCATCGCAACTTGTTTCAATAGCCATAATGTAACTATTTTCATCTAATGTAACAGGTGTGTTACTAAATAATGTATTTTTAGTCTTGTTCATAGTACCATTATAGAGCAATCATAGGATAAAGCAATGCAATTTATAGATAAAACAAAAATTAAATTAGTATCAGGACGTGGCGGCAACGGTATGGTTGCTTGGCGTAGAGAAAAATATGTTGATAAAGGCGGGCCTGCAGGTGGCGATGGTGGCAATGGAGGCGATGTATACTTTGTTGCTGACAGATGCCTTGCAACACTATTAGATTTTAAATATCGTTCAGTATTTAAAGCTGACAATGGTCAAAATGGTGGGATTAAAGGAATGCACGGACGTTGTGCAAAGCATTTATATATAAAAGTTCCATTAGGTACTATTGTAAAAGATGATGCCACAGGTAAAGTAATTGCTGATTTAACAGAAGAAGGTCAAACTGTTTTAATTGCAAAAGGTGGTCGTGGGGGACGAGGAAATGCTCGTTTTGCATCTGCTCAAAAAAGAGCACCTCAATTCTGTGAACCTGGAGAACCTGGAATTGAAAGACTAGTTGATTTAGAGTTAAAATTAATCGCTGATGTTGGGCTGCTTGGTATGCCTAATGCAGGGAAATCAACATTTATTAGTGTAATAAGTTCTGCAAAACCTAAAATTGCAGATTATCCATTTACAACTCTTGTTCCCAATTTAGGTGTTGTAAAAAAATGGAACGGTGATGGTTATGTTATTGCTGATATTCCTGGATTAATTGAAGGCGCAAGCGAAGGTGTAGGACTAGGGCACGAATTTTTACGACATGTTGAAAGATGCAGATTCTTAGTTCACATTGTTGATTTAACGGCTGAAAATCCTATTGATACATATCTCAAGATTAATGAAGAATTAAAAAAACATTCAGAAGCACTTGCTCATAGATATCAAATAGTCGTTTTGAATAAAATTGATGCCGTTGACGAAGACAAAACACAATCAGTATTAGAAGAATTTCAAAAAATGCTTCCGAATGAAAAAATCTTTACAATGTCTGCAGCGACAAAACAAAATGTTGATGATCTTTTACAATATATTTCTCAAAAAGTAGATGAAATAGAAAGACCAATCGTAGAAGTTATTGTAGAAGAAGATGAAGGCGCATATAACAATGATGATAGCGCATTTGAAATCTTCAAACTTGATAAAAATACATTTGTTGTAGAAGGCGGAAAAATTTCTCGTCTTGCAAGCGTAACTGACGCAAGAAACCCTGAACAAATAATAAGATTACAAGGAATATTAACATCTATGGGTGTTTTTGATGAACTAAATAAGCTTGGTATTAAAAATGGAAATACACTTATTATAGGTCATCTTGAACTTACACACTATGATGACACATTATGGGATGAAGGCTCAGGCTATTAAGTTTATGCAAAGGCATCAATACTTTTATTAGGGCTTTCTTGTCTTGTAAAAACTCTTGTTAGTCTATTTTTGAAATTCATAATAGCATTATAAATTTCTTCGTTAGAGTAACCTTCATGTTTAATTGGTAGTTCTGTTGTTGCACTTTTGGCAATACGATTTTTTCCACAGCACGAAAAATTTGTACCAATGGATGGTTCAAACATAACTTTCATAATAAACACCTCGAATTACACATATATTATAACAAATTAAAAATGTTTTTCAAGGGGTAAAACATAGTCCTAGAGAGCTATTTGGCGGTTTTTATAGTGTAATATTAACACTATAATAATATATTCTTGTTCAATATATTTAATTTTGATATTATATAAATTATGGCAAAAGTATCTGTAATTGTTCCTATATATAATGCTGAGAAATATCTGAAAAGATGTTTAGATTCAATTGTCAATCAAACACTTTTTGATATAGAAATTCTTTGTATTGATGATGGCTCAACTGATAATTCTATAGAAATATTAAATGAATATGCAAAAAATGATAAACGGATAAGATTAATACAACAAGTTAATTCAGGTCAAGGTGTTGCTAGAAATAAGGGTATTGATATTGCACAAGGTGAATTTATCGCTTTTGTTGATGCAGATGATTATATAGAGCCTAATATGTATCAAGATTTATATAATGCAGCTAAAAAATATGATGTAGATTGTGTTCATTGTAATTATGATGTTATTTATACTGAAAATAATACTGTAACATCATCATCTTTGGCTGAAGCTATGAATATAAGAATGGGTAAAAAAATTATTTATTATGATGTGCCAATGTACATTTCTGATATAAAAGCAAATATTATTACCCTTTTTGCAGGTCCTATATGGAATAAAATATATAACTCGAAAAAAATTAAAGAATGCCATGTTTACTTTCCAAATTGTAAAATGCAAGAAGATTCTTGTTTTAATGTAAATGCTCATTTGTTTTTTAATAGAGTATTATTTGTTGAAAAAAAATATTACAATTATTGTGTTACATCAAAATCAATTTCAACGGGTATTGATAATGTCCATTTTGAAATTATTGAAGCATTTAAAGCCTTAAAACAAATATTAGAAGATATTGATTTTTATAAAAAATATGAAAATTATTATCAAGATTATGTTTACTTAATGTTTTTAATCCACTTACCACATATTCCTGAAGAACAAAAGTATGTATTTATGGAGCAAATTAAGCCTTATATTGGCTC
>CALVEW010000175.1 GCA_944326645.1 Candidatus Gastranaerophilales bacterium | reverse complement strand
CCCCAGCATATGACTTAACAAAAACACCAAACAAGTTAGAACACGAAATGACCGTCAACGGCAATGCCAACCCATCCAAAGAAGACTTACTAAACATCGGCAAACAATTAAAATTATCAACCAATTTTTGCAATTCAATAATTGAAAAATTACCCAAAAAGGTAATATAAATAATCTTGTTGTTTTAGTTTTTCAATATGTAGGACCATAAATTACAAACTACAAACATATTAAAATTAAATAGAGGCACAATGAAAAGAATATCTCCTGAAAAAGAAATAAAATATATATCTAATGTTATTGAAAAAAATATTTATTATTATAATGTTTTACAAGATAAAGGCTTTTTAGCTGAAAATATTTTATCACAACTCAGAAATTTAGTTGAAGACGTTGCTATATTAATAAACAATAAAGAAAATAATTTATTACTTGATACACATTACGATAATATTCATCAATCAATTGATTATTTAAAAAAATATACTAAATATAAGTTTATTATAGAATTATATGAATTTTTAAAAGGGACAGCATCTCATTATACTCCTAGTGAGGATGGTGCGGAAAAACTTGTTAGTTTTTACTTCCGTTACATATGTTTAATAAAAAATTTATTACATGACGAATATGGTATTAATATAATTAATAATATTTATGATTTTCCGATATATGATGATAAATCAATGAAAGAAAATTATGATATTATTTGTACCGCTGTAGATTCAATGGATAAAGAATCAGCCAAGTTTACTAAAGGTAAATTTTATGTTCAAAAAACAAATACTATTTATTCAAATGGAAATATATATTATGAAATAACATTGTCCAAGGCAACAGATTATATTAACAAGTTCGAAAGAATAACAATGTATTCAAAAATTTATGTCCCAGATAATTACTCTGTCAACATATCGTTTATAGATAAACAAGTAAAATTAAATGTTGGGATTTCTAAAATAAAAATACTTAAAGATTATAGAGTTGCAATTAGAGGATGTGAGTTAAAAAATTTATTTAAAATCTTTGGTATTAATCGTAGACTTGATGAAGAGTTAAAAGAGTATAAAAATCTCATGCTTTATTTAAGAGAGAACAATACAATAACTGAAATATTACTTGCAAAAAATGAAGATTATGAGAGTATTACAAAAATATTGACAGAGGGGGCTGAAAATCATATTATAACAGAAAGTTTTGATATTATTCGTGATTATGTCATTTTAGGAAAACCGGGTCATAATATTATAAAGTATATAACTACAAAAATGGAAAATATTGTAATTAGAGACCAATTAGACAACAGTACTAATTTTGTTTTTCCATCATTATATCTAAAAATGGGTAGTGGAATGTTTGATGAAATGCCTTTTGCAATGTCTTTATTAAAACATAATATTTCGTGGTTCCATTTAATTAAGGCAATTGATATGAACGATATTGATTATCAGCTTCTTTATAGAACAATTAAGAGTAATGTTGAGAATAAAAACATTCTTTACACACCTATTAGTCAACTAGAATACTTTGACGATTTAAATCAAGAAGTTGAAAAATTTAATAAAAAATTGAAAACATTAAAAAGAAGTCCTGTTGAAACATTAGAATTAGAAAAAAATTATATATATATTAAATCTTATGAAGATAATTCTATTAATATTATAGCCCAGTTAGAAAAATATTCTAAGGTATGTGATGAAGATATTGTAAATGCAATTAATTTATATTTATCAATTAATTTAGATAATTTAAAAATTTCAGAAGATAAAATAGATATTTTACATAACATTCTGAGAACAAATAGTTTAGCATTTATATATGGACCAGCAGGGACTGGTAAAACTAAAATGTTAGAAATTTTATCAGAATCCTTTAAAAGTTTTACTAAATACTTTATTTCCGTAACACGTACTGCAGTTAGTAACCTGTCTTCAAGGATTAATAGTTCGAATTGTAAATTTGATACAATTTCAAACTTTAAAGACAACAACACAAACGATTGTGAAATTTTATTTATTGATGAATGTAGCATGGTTAGCAACAATGATATGATAAGTATATTAAGTAAACAAAAATATCGAGCTATAGTTATGGTTGGAGATGTTTTTCAAATAGAATCTATCAAATATGGTAACTGGTTTGAATTGTGTAATAGATATTTTGGTCCTAACATTAGATTTGAACTTAAAAATACCCATCGAACAACGGATACCGATTTGTTAAGTTTATGGAATGCAATAAGGGATAATGATAAAAAAGCTGTTAGTATATTGAATAACCAAGAATACACACAACCTTTATCAGAAAAAATATTTGAAAAAATGTCTGATGATGAGATTGTTTTATGTTTAAATTATGACGGAATGTATGGAATAAATAATATTAACAAAGTTAGGCAATGTGCTAACCAAAATAAAGAATTCAATATTGGAGTAGATACCTATAAGATTGAAGACCACATTTTATTTAATGATTGCCCAAGATTTAGAAATGTTCTATATAATAATTTAAAAGGGATTATTAAGGATATTTTTCAAGATGAAAATAAAGATGGATGGTGGTTTACCATTGAAATTGATAAAGATGCAATTGATATTACAAAACTACCCGAAGATATTGAATTGATTGATAGTGTTAATGAAAACAAAATAAATATTAAATTTAAGGTTAATGAATATGCTGATAGAAATGATGATGAAAATCAATATGATCACATTATTCCATTCAATTTAGCCTATGCCATTTCTATTCATAAAGCACAAGGACTTGAATATGATTGTGTTAAAATAGTAATAACGTCAAATGTAGAGGATAAAATAACTAAAAATATTTTTTATACGGCCATAACGAGAGCTAAAAGTATTCTACAAGTATATTGGAATTCTGATAGCCAAACTAAAATTTTTAATAACTTTGAACAGTATAATAGCAATAAAGATATTGCAATAATAAGACAGAAAATTAAAAGTTCTAAAGAAAATAATTTAGATGAACTTAAATAAATATATTCATATCATATGAGAACAATAACAAAATGCAAAATTAAATAAGGAGTTTATATGGAGGAAGATAATTCTTTTTCAGATTTTTGGAAAATAACATATAAAGAAGGTAAAGATTTTAATAAATTTCTAGAAGCCTTAGATGATCTTGTAAATAACGGTAATATAAAGATAGCATTATTAAATAGACTGCCTGCTCCATTGGAAATTTTAATAAATGAATATGATCCAGATTTTAAAATAGAATATAGAGAAATAACAGGGCCAAATCTTACTTTAAAACAAAACCTAAATATTCTAAATGTTTACCTTGGACAATGTGAATATGGAGAAGATTTATATATAATAGACAAATACTTTTTCACAAGCAGAAATGTAAAAAACTATTGCGATTTACTTACTTCATTATTTAAATATTATAAAAAGAAAAGAATAATAATTTACTGTGACTGTGATATAAACCAAGCAATATATAATCATTTTTATCAATTATTGCAAAGCAATGGAACCAAATTAATACTAAAAAATAATGTAAAAAATTTACATGATAGATTTTATCTATCAAATAAAGAATTTGGATTTTCAATTGGAACTTCATTAAATGGGTATCTTTTAAGAGAAGGAAGAATTAGTAAATTAAACGACAACGAATATAAAAAAATATTCAATAAGTATTCTATAAATATTTAAATATAAATTATTGGTTTGTTTTGCTTTTGGGCGTATTTGAGTGTGTTGTAGGCACCGATTTTGTAGGTTTCTTGGATGTGACAGACAAGTAAGTCGCAGTTGTCGATTATCCACTCGTTTCGCTTTGTGATTTTTTGCTTGTAGTGTAAATCTTCTAGTTCTGGCAAAATAGTGTCATCGTAGTATGATGGTATTG
>CALVEW010000174.1 GCA_944326645.1 Candidatus Gastranaerophilales bacterium | reverse complement strand
GTAGGTCATATTTGTCCTGAAGCTGCAAATGGTGGTAATATTGCCCTTATTGAGAATGGTGATAAGATTATTATTGATATTCCTAATAGAACTTTAAATGTTATTGTATCAGATGATGTTTTAGAACAAAGACGTAAAAATTTAAAACCATTTGAAATTAAAGTTAAAAAAGGTTATCTTGCAAAATATGCAAAATGTGTTCAAGATGCAAGTCATGGAGCAATTATATAAATAAAAAAAAAATAGGGTTTTAAGCCCTATTTTTTATTTGTTAAACTCAATGAATACATTTTTTATAATGTCGTATCCTTTTATAAAAGTTTTGTAATCAACTTTTTCTTTTGCAGAGTGCATATTATAAATATCTGCAAGTCCCAATAAAAATGGTCTGAATTTTTCTCCATTTTTATTCGTTTGATGTGCATAAATATGTGTTTCTGCTCCTGCATGGAATGATGATATTTCATTTTTTATTCCAAGTTTTTCACAAGCAGATGTATGAACTTTTTCGATTCTATCATCTTCAACTTTTTCAAATGGAGGAAGATGAATTTCAAATTTGATTTCTGCTTGAGCTAAATCTTTGTATTTATCATTAAAGTTATTAACAATAGATTTCATTAATTCTTTAAGTTCATTTTCTTTTTCAACACTTGCGCTTCTAATCGAATAAGTAGCTTTAGCATCTGTGTTGATTATATTTGTTGATGAACATTCATTGATTTCTGTAATATAATCAGAAGATTTAATTCCTTCTGAAACTAATGTACTTACAGCGTTTTGAATTCCACCTGCAATTATTGCTCCGACATTACAAGATGTAATTACACCTGTTTCATCTTTATAATAAACCCCTTGAGGTAGGTCGTTAACAAGTTCCGCAATTAATTTTGCGGCATTAACTCTATTTATATCTCCAATATCGTTTCCTGAATGACCACCCATAAATGCTTTTACTGATACTTTTGCATTAGTGTAACTTGCTCCTGATACTTGTAATTGTGCAAGTTTATCAGCATCACAAACTAAAACATATTTTGATTCTATTTTATTAAATTGAACATGCTCAATCCCTGACATATTGGTTTCTTCATCTCGTGTAAAGGTTATTTCTAAACCTCCATGTTTTATATCTGAATTAACAAGTTCTTTAGCTAGAAGAAGAGCTGCTGCGACTCCAACTTTATCATCAGAACCTAGAGTTCTTCCTTTTGCTTTTATAAAATCACCATCTAGTTCTATTTCAACAGGAGAATTATCTCCTACTACATCCATATGCGATGATAGCATAATAAATTCTTTAGTATTATCTGTTGGGGCAATTTTAATATATACATTTTTATATTCATCAAGTTGACAGTTTATATTATTTTCTTTACAAAAATTCTGAATCCATTCAATTACTTTTTCTTCGTGTAAAGAAGGTGATGGAATTTCTGCTAAACTACAAAATATGTCAATTAATTCGTTTTCTTGTCTTAAATTATTAATCTGCACGGAAAAACCTCCTACTTGTTCCATTACTACTTTCAGGATTAATTGGTACTCTTATTGGACGCATGCACCTTGGACAACGACCAACATAAGCCGTTCCTGCTTTGTTTTTATAAAGTCTGCCATAAACATTGCAGCATGAAAAAATAATCCCTAAAAATTTTCGTTTTGATGTATTATCTGAATTTTCTTCGTTCATATTTTTTTGCCTTTTTAGCTTTTTTCTCTTGTTCTTTTTGTTGTTTATTTGTTAATCTGTTATTCCTGGGTTTGGCTTTTGTTTCTGGTTGTTTTGGAGTGCTACATATACTCATCATTAATGGTTGTATATATTTTTCACCAAAGTGAGCATAGTCAAAAATGCTAAATCCATCAAGAGATAAACTTCTAAGTTCATTTATTTGTTTTATTAAATCTGACTCTGCACCATTCATAAATGTTACAAATAATCCCGCATAAAGTTTAGTATCAGGAGCTTTATTATTTAGTATTTCTTTCATTAAACCTGAAGCTGTTACAGGGTCGCAAGTTAAAAATATTGGAGTGAAACCATCAATATAATTGTTTATAGACCAACGTTTCCAATCTTGCTGTTTCATATCTAATGCAGCTTGTCTGTTAGGAAATATTACCGCAGTTAAGTCAACGTTATTAGATCGACATATTCTAGAGGTTCTTCTTACAAAATCGGTAACTTTTCCTCGTCTATATTCGCACCAAGATTCCCAAAGCGGCTCAAATTGTGTTAATTCTACTGGATCTACTCCATATATAGATTTATACTCTTTTCTTGCAAAATTTGTGTAACCCCAGCTTGACATATCACTTCCTGAATATTTAGGGTCAATTGCTTGTGGATATCTTATATAGTCAAGATTAATTCCATCCGGTTTATATTTTTGTATAATCTCACATAATAATTCTAACAAGAATGTCTGTACCTCAGGGTTTGCAGGATCTAGGAAATATCCATTGTGTTCTGCAATTGATGGGGTTGGTTTATTAAGGTTATAATCCCTTTTGGTAACATTAGCCCAAGATGGGTTGATAGATACGATGTTTTTAGGATTGTTTGCAGGGTTACCTGCTCCAATGTAGAATGTCTGGAACCAGATATAAACTTTAATATTTCTTTTGTGTGCTTCGTGAATCCAAAAATCTAGAGCATCAAAGTTTTCATATCCTGGATATACTTTATGAAAACCTCTTGATTCCATTGTTGTACTAGGAAATATTGTCATTCCATGATAATAGGTTTCGATAAATATTGTATTGATACCTGTTTGAGCTAGAGAATCTAACACTTTACAGATGTCTTCTTGAGTCTTAAATGAAGGTCTTATCCATACACCTCTAAGCTCTCCCTTTTTATAAGGAATAGCTGATGCTAATGCTTTATTTGCTGAATCTATTGCAAGTTCAGAGTATCTTTTTACATAGAGTCTACTTTTCATTGCTTTATCAATATATTTTTCAGCTTCTTGTATGTATTCTTGTGTTCTATCTGCATTGTATCCAGAATGTGATTGAATATATTTATTTACTATATATTTAACTTCTTTAATTTGGCTTTGTGCGCTATATATATAACTATCTGATGTTGTGTATGCAGTAATTGTTTTTGTTTTTTTATCAATATAAATTTTTGTTCCTATTGTTATATTTTTATTCATCCAAGCTTTAGCTCGACCATGACCACTTATAACAAGTCCATTTTCAGGGATTAATGAATCTGCTCCGCTAATTTCTGTCACGATATTACCTACAACGATAGCTTCTGTGCCAAATTCATTTGTATTTGTTCTTATTCCGAAATTTTTTGTATACACAGCCATTTGATTTGCTCCCCTAAAACCTGGGAAATGACTGTTTCTTTTGTTTGTTGCAGTTGTTGGATCTAATAAATCTATTTGATAGCTGTCTTTGTTCATCAAGACTTCGTTTGATTTAAGAGTATAAGGTGTAAATGCGCTTTGAGCATTCGCAGCTAAGCTGAATAAAAATAAGTTTAAAATTGTTAATAATAAAACTAATTTTTTCATCACATCCCCTAAGCTATCTTATAACTATCTAATGATACAATATATTTTTTGAGTTTAAGTCCTCTAATAGTAGGATTTTATTATAAAGTTCAAGCCCATTTTGTTCTTGATATGCTGCTTTGTATTCTACAAGAGCTTGTTTATAATTTCCTAGTTTTTCATAAATTGAACCCATTTTCATAAATCTGTCATAGCTATATGGATATGGAATCCCTGATGCTAGTTTATATTGCGCAAGAGCCTTTCTTATAAAACCTCGTTTAAAATAATAATTCCCAAAAAATAGCCGAGCATAAAAGACAAGGTAAATTTGCTTTAGCTAATCACGAATATATTGATTTGGTTAAAACTGG